>JBDRAP010000288.1:0-3792 GCA_043823615.1 bacterium | reverse complement strand
TAATAATCAATCAATGGCTCAGTTGTTTCCTTATAAACCTTTAATCGTTGCCGTACCACATCCTCTTCATCATCAGGACGGTGATACAACTTACCTTCACACCTTGAACAAATACCTTTTTTCTTTGGTAGATTAAACTCAAGATGATAATTAGTGCCACACTCCTTGCACACTATTCGTCCACACAATCTTCTGACTACCAGTTCCTCACTTACATCCAAACTCAGGACAATATCAACAGGAATACTTTTCTCTGCTGTCATTGTATCAAACGACTCTGCCTGAACAACCGTTCTTGGAAATCCATCCAATATAAATCCATTTTCACAATCTGTCTGAACAACCCTATCACGAATAATACCAATAATCACCTCATCAGGAACAAGCTCACCCTTATTCATATATTCCTTTGCTTTTATCCCTAACCCTGTTTCATTGGTAACTGCTTCTCTAAGTATATCACCTGTTGAAATTTGAGGGATACCAAATTTTTCACTCAAACGGCTTGCCTGCGTTCCCTTACCTGAACCAGGTGGTCCTAAAAATATTACTCGCAATCTTTCCTCCACTCTTTGCCGGACAAAACTTTCTAACACCAGCAAACTTGCCTTGTTTATGGGCATTAAAACCTACCCCGTATCTTTCCTTTTTTCATAAAACCATCATAATGACCCATCAAAAGATGAGATTCTATCTGTCGCATAATATCAAGAGCCACACCAACTGCAATCAGGATAGATGTTCCTCCAAAATAAAACGGTACCTTCATCCCACCACATACCAACGACGGTATCAGATTAATCAATGCCAAAAATATTGCCCCAACAAAGGTAATTCTCTTCAGGATGCGTTCAATATACTCAGCCGTTGGCTTGCCGGGTCTGATACCAGGAACAAACCCACCATACTTGCGCATATTCTCCGCAACATCCACTGGATTAAAGATTACAGTCACATAAAAATAAGTGAAAAATACTATAGCAGCAGTCTCTATTATATAATATATTGCCCCTCGTCCAGGTGTTAATTGATTAACTAGAAATTCCATGACTGGATTGCCTGTCCCACCAAAAAAAGTCATAATCGTAGCTGGTATAGTCAGCAAGGATGATGCAAAGATAATTGGAATAACACCTGCCATATTAACCTGCAAGGGCATATGCGTACTCTGTCCACCATATACCTTTCTTCCCACCATTCGCTTGGCATACTGCACCATAATCTTACGATGCCCCTGAATCATGGTCACTGTCGCTGCTATAGCTGCCAAAATAATCGATAACACTACTATAAATATAATAGGATTTCTTTCACCGGTAAACAATAGTTTGCCACTTTCAATAATACCATTGGGTATCATGGAAATGATATTAGCAAAGATTATCAGGGAGGCTCCATTCCCCAACCCTCTCTCAGTAATCTGCTCCCCAAGCCACATCACAAAGGCAGTTCCGGTAGTCAGGGTAATAATAGTCATAAGATGAAAACTAAGACCAGGGGATAGAACCATGCTTTCACCCTGCAATCCACGCATGCTCTGTATCCAGATACTTACCCCGGATGCCTGAATAACACCAATCACCAATGTCAGATATCTGGTATACTGATTTATCTTCTTCCTGCCTATCTCTCCCTCTTTCTGAATCTTTTCAAGGGAAGGCATCACCTTTGTCAGCAAAGACATAATAATTGAAGCACTGATGTAGGGCATAATGCCAAGGGCAAAGATGGAAAACTTCTCAAACGCTCCCCCGGAAAACATATCCAGCATACCAATAATCGTACCCTTTGCCTCCTGAAATATATGTCCAAGAGCAACTGTATCCACACCAGGTGTAGGCACTGCTGCCCCAAAACGATAAACAGCAAGCAAAGCAATGGTAAAAAGTATTCTCTTCCTTAATTCATAAACCTTAAACGGATTAAGTACATTTTCAATTCCCTTCACCCTTATTCATCCTCCATGTCAAGGAAGACTATTAATCTTATAATCTTATAGTCTTATAGTCAGCAAATCGGGATTCCTTGACTATCAGACTACAACACTATGACTATCCAGACTTCCTGACTAAACTCACCCTATCTTCACCGTACCGCCTGCAGCCTCTATTTTTCTCACCGCTTCCTTACTTGCTGCCTTAACCACCACATGTAAGGGATATTTATCTCTCCATCACCTAAGATCTTTACTCCACACTTCAACTTTGAAATCATTCCCAAACCTAAAAGTATATCAGCCGTAACTACACTTCCTGACTCAAGCTCTGCCAATCTGTCTACATTAATAATGGCACATTCCCTTCTATTCATACTAAAGAAGCCTCTTTTAGGGATTCGGCGCTGGAGTGGCATCTGACCACCCTCAAACCCTCTTCTTGGCTTTCTTCCACTTCTTGCCTTTTGTCCCTTTGCTCCTTTACCAGCAGTCATCCCTAAACCACTTCCATGTCCTCTGCCTACTCTTTTAGCTTTTTTCCGTGAACCAGCCGGAGCAACTAACTCATTTAACTTCATTTCCCACCTCAACCAGATAACACACCTTATTAATCATGCCCCGAATAACCGGGGTATCATTCTTTACCACTACATCATCTATCCTTCGCAATCCAAGAGCAGCTAATGTCTTACGATGCTTTGGCACCCTTCCGAAGGCACTCTTTATTAATTTTATCCTTATCTGCTTACTCTCCATTTTACCACCTTATTTCCTTCTTCTGTAGGGACACCCCTTGTGGTTGTCCATTTCTCATGCCAACTCACCGACCCATTACCAATAATCGTGTAATCTTATTTTACAGAGGAAGAACCACAAAGGGTGTAGATTCATTGATAACCCTTGTCAGGCTCTTCTTATTTATAATTGCTCCTATTTCACTGCAATATTTTCCATAAGGTATTTACACCCTTTGTGGTTCTTCCTTTTTTCGTTGCAATTGTAAAAGCAAGCTCACAATGATAATCTTCGTAACTTGGAAAATCTACAGGTTATTGAGCAGTTACATATGAACAAACCCTGCAACTACTTTCCTTTTCTCAATTCAACCTTATCAATTATATCCTTCATTGCTTTTAACCCTGCCAGTGTGGCATGAACCACATTGATAGGATTATTTGTCCCAATAGTTTTGGTTAAGATATCACGAATGCCCACTGCCTCCATCACAGCCCTAACAGTAGCACCAGCCACAATCCCTGTACCGGGTGCAGCAGGCTTTAATATTACACGACCTGCTCCAAAATGACCTACAAGAAAGCAGGGTACAGTGCTCTTATTTAATGCCACAGTAATCATGCTCTTCTTTGCCAACTCAACCCCTTTGGAAATAGCACTTGGAACCTCTTTTGCCTTTCCAATTCCAACCCCTACCTTTCCCTTTTCATCACCAACTACAACCAAGGCTGAAAATCCAAATCGTTTTCCACCCTTAACAACCTTTGCTACCCGATTGAGATGAACTACCTTTTCCTTAAGCCCTGATGATGATTCACCATCTTTTTTTCTTTCTCTTGTCTTTCTTTCTCTTCTTTCCTCTGCCATAATCATTCTACCTCTTGTTATTTGTAAGCATTCAGCTATTATTCATACCTCAGTAACCCTTGCAAATAAGGTATGACTATGCTACATTCTTAAAAATTCAGCCCCTCATCCCTTGCTCCATCTGCAACGGCTTTAATTCGACCATGATACAGCACTCCACCACGATCAAAAACCACATCCTTTATCCCTTTTTCCAACGCCTTGCGGGCAATCATTTTGCCTACCTCTCTGGCTGCTTCACTCTTTTTCATCCC
>JBDRAP010000287.1:0-6454 GCA_043823615.1 bacterium | reverse complement strand
GTACCAGCTTATATGGGGCATCATAATGCGAGATACCAGAGGCATCTATCCATGCACGACCATTCTCAGCCTTTATTCCTGCCCCCAGACATTTCAATACCTCTAAGATGGTCTTAATATCTAACAACTTGGGTAAATTAGAGATAACATTCTCGCCAGGGATAAGAAGACATGCAGCCAAAATAGGTAAGGCTGCATTTTTAGAACCTGAGATATTAACACTTCCAATTAATGTTTGTCCACCAGATACAACAATTTTTGCCATTTTTTAAACTCCTATATTATTAATCGGTAATTTTATGGAAATTCTTTAATCTTTGATAATAGTTTCGTAACTATTCAGGTATGTAGAATTCAGGAGTCAGAATCCAGAATGGAGACGGCGATCACAAGGAGGTAATACCCCTGGCAGGTTGCAACTACAGGTATTTTAACTGAGTTATAGCAGCACATCACTAAAAATCCGCGAGAATTTGTCAAAATTGGGGCAACAATCAGACTTGCCCCAATTATTTTATACAGAGCACCCTTTTCTTACGCATGAGGTGTAATCGCTATCCAATAATCGGCATAAGGGTAAATGTCAAAGTATTTGTATATTCACCCTCAGTATATCTTGGCAAATTTGCCACACCAACATTAAAGACGATCAACCTTGCTGTTTTGGTAGCTGTTTTAATTTCAACAATATGTTGGGCTTGATGATGCAGCCTTAACCATGTGGCAGAGGCTTCCAAACAAGAGGATTCCTTTGACAAAGAGAGCCTCTCTGACAAAGGATCTGTTCCTGAATATGTGGCAGCATCAGAATATGCTCCCTCCAGTTGATTTTGCAGGATATAAGTCTTTTCCATGGATACGGAAATATAGGTATCTTCCAGCATCAGAACCCCTTTTGTGGAGTTATTTGCTGGTGTAGAACCATGTACATACAGCACTGCACCATCCTGAGCATTGGTAAATATGGTTAGAGAAAGGGCATCTTCCCTTTTAGCAAATCCTCTGCCAATGTTATGGTCATCTATCATCCTGTTTTCCTTGCCAGCAGCATTACCGGTTGGATACCCGTAATTAACCACTGTCTCTGGAAAAAGATTTCTTGCATAATCTTCTGGTCCCGGGACTATTCGTACATTTGTTTTGACTCCTACCAATTCAATCAATTGAGGGACAGCTAAGCGTAATATGGCATCATCACATAACAGGTTATGTGCCTGAGCAATTTCACCCATCAAGATGATTCCTAAGATGCCTATCAATATCTTCCCCATAAATTGGTCGTCCTCCTTTTTTGCTGAATTCCTCAGCCAGAAAAGGAGTGCTCTGAAGAAAAGCCCTCTTCCTATCTTTCCTTTCTTCCTCTCGCCTCTCAAGGGTTAGTCTTTACCCTTTTGTGACTATCCTACAATTGGTATCAGTGTAAAGGTTAATGTGTTTGTGTATTCTCCTTCTGTATACCTTGCCAGATTGGCAATTCCAAGGTTGACAACAATCAATCTTGGTGCCTTTGTTGCCATCTTGACCTCAAACAAGTGCTGAGCCTGATTGTGAAGGCGTAGCCATGTGGAGGCAGCAGTGTCAGTTACATCCTGGGTCAATTGCCCTATTTCTGTAACAGTATATCCGCCAGAAACTTTCGTACGGACTTCTGGTCCACCGCTATCGTTTCTGGGATTGTCTTTTACCCTATCTATACTGTTGTTGGATGCCAACCCCTCTTTTTCCATGTACGCTACGCTGCATGCACCAGCATATGCTCCCTCAAGATCATTCTGCAGAATGTAAGTCTTTTCTGTGCAGACAGACAGATAGCTATCTTCCAGTTGAAGGATACCCTTTGGACCCGAAGGTTGTGTCCCATGCACATACAATGCCGCACCATCCTGAGCATTGGTAAATATGCTCAAAGAAATAGCATCGGTACGCTCGGCAAACCCCTTGCCAGCAGGAATAGTACACTGAACAGGATCATAACCCATTATATTTGGTTGAGCAGCAGCACCAGCAGTATTCATGGCATTTAGCACCCGACACATCATCAGATCCCTTGCATAATCCTCAGGTCCGGGCACTACAGTCTCCTCCATATCCACTCCAACAAGCTCAATAATCTGCGGCACATTCAAACCAACTGAGGCATCCTGTTGCTGCACATCAGCAGCATAACCAGCCGTTGATATGCTTATCAGGAATGCCGTGATTATTGTTTTCCTCAATATCTTCACCTCCCTTTTCTTAAAGATTTTAAGGAAGAGGACTTTTCGACTAAAAAAAAGACAAAGCGGGTATACACAATGTATACCCGCTTTGTTGTAAATAAATATGCAATTTTCATGCCAGAATTAAAGCAGTGGAATGAACACCATAATATATTGAGAACATTCATGTTAGAAATATGTGTCCAATATATGTCCAATAATTGCACACAAGATGCGTACAATTATTGGACATATTGTTTGTAGGCGTTAGTTTTTAACAGTTGGTGAATAGCCTTATTCAACCAATCTTTTGAATATTACAGATATTGATACTGCACCCACTAATCTGCCGTCCTTTTCTACAATATAAACAGTTTCGTCACCTGAAATTGAAAAAAGGGTTACAGCCCCAAAGGTTGAGATGGAGGGTGTGATTGTTCGGATATTTTGCTTCATTACCAATCTAACCTCTGTCAACATCAGATCCTTTAGTTTGTCCTCGAACTTAAAAAGCCCGGGTGAAAAATTTACATTCTTTAGGTTTCCATCAACTATATAGGTAGGTAATGCCTCACAAATTATGTTTCGCATACTCAATTCACCTATGAAGATACCATTCCTGTCAATTACAGGCAATTCAGTTAAGTTTGCAGAAAGCATAATCCTCACAGCTTCCCTAACCTGCGTATCAGGATATACCACCTTCATCTCATCCAATTTTGTCATAATGTTTCCTACATTCACATTATCCCTCCGTAAGTGTTCAGATATCAACAGAATTCATCCTGAAAAGAATATGAACCGCAGAGACGCAGAGTTCACAGAGATGACAGATGACAGAATAATCTAACCTCTGACTTTGCGTAAATTCTCTGCGTCTTGCGTGTCTCTGCGGTTAGTCTTTACTTCAGATAAAATACCTCAAATATAAATATATCCAGCTTATAACAATTGACAAAAGCATCAATGGAATTGCTAATTTCATGTACTCTAAAAAACTTATCTTATTCCCGGACCTCTCAAGAAATCCTGCTACAATTACATTTGCAGAGGCACCGATTAATGTTCCATTCCCTCCAAGACATGCCCCCAGTGATAATGCCCACCAGAGCGGCTCTATTGCCTCAGGGTTGCCGGTAATCCTGCCAATATCCTGTATCATTGGGATCATTGTGGCTACGAATGGTATGTTATCCATAAACGAGGATGCAAGGGCTGACATCCATGTTATGGCAAATGCTGTTTTAACCATATCACCCCCTGTCATGGATATTACCCTTTCAGCCATCAATGTAATTAATCCTGTCTCCCTAATACCTGCTACGATTATAAAAAGACCTACGAAAAAGAATATTGTATTCCATTCCACCTCTTTGAACAACTCAGACAGGTTTTCGCCGCTTAATAAGAGCAATACTACAGCACCGCTCATGGCAATTGTTGCTGGTTCCATATGAATCTGTCGTTGAAAAATAAAACCTAACATGACAATACCCATGACTATCAGGGATTTTTTCAAGAGCACAATATCTCTTATTGCCTCATTCTCATTGAATCTCATTATCCCCTGTTTAAGTCTCTCCTCTACTATCAACTGCTTTCCAAATATAAATTTTATGGGAATAATGGTAGCAATGAATATAATAGGTATAATAGGGGCTACATTTATAATAAAATCCATAAATGTAAGCCCTGTAGCACTACCTATCATAATATTTGGAGGGTCACCTATGAGTGTTGCAGCACCACCAATATTGGCTGCAAATATCTCTGTAAATAAAAAAGGGTACGGGGTTATCTTAAGCTCATCAGTGATTAGAAGTGTGATGGGAACGATAAGAAGGACTGAGGTAACATTGTCCAATAAGGCAGAAAAACAAACAGTTATGAGTGACAACATGACAAGTATCCACCATGGCTCACCCTTAACAAATTTCACTGATTTTATTGCCACATACTGAAACATCCCTGTCTTCTGGGATATAGCAACTATGATCATCATTCCTATGAGCAGCCCAATGGTATTGAAATCAATATTATCAACTGCTTTACCTTGAGATAATATCCCTGTAAATATCATGAGAGATGCCCCAAGAAGGGCTACGGCTGCCTTGTTGAATCTGTCTGAGATTATCATAGCGTAAGTAAGTATAAATATTACTACTGATAATACCATTATCACCTCAGGCATTCTTCAGGCTATCTTGGGCTGAGCAGAGAAGTTACCTATGCTTGAATTATTACAACTATTCAGATGTGTAATAAAAAGGGGAAGTGGAGAAGATTAACAGGAATCAGAATATTCTGTATTTTCCCCTGTTCTCCCCTTTCTCCATTTCTCCTTAGCTTACACATTTAGTATGTCTGAATAATTACGAATTATTTCCATTTCTTCCTTTATCCTCATAGCCTCTTTTATTAATCCCTGATTATTCAGCACCCCTTTGTTCATCAGGTCTGCTTCGATCAAGCAATTATCATAAGAAATACTTCCAAGTATTTTCAGCCCATGGAGACTATTAGTCAGAACTTCATACTCATGAGGATAGCGAATCTTATTACATACTACAAAGGTATTTTTAACCCCAATATCCCTTGCTAATCTTTCAACACTTTTAGCAGTTTGAACACTTCTTTGTCCGGGTTCAACTACAGCAATAAAGGCATCCACACAACTTGCCGTTGCCCTTCCCATGTGTTCGATGCCTGCATCCATGTCCATAATCAATACATCCCTGTCTGTATCTAATAAGAGATGTTGCATCAGGTTTTTAAGCAAGACATTAGCCGGGCACATACATCCACCTGCTCCCTTTTCTACTGTACCCATAGACAGGAAACTGATACCATTAAACATTATCCCAAATCTATCGAGCAAATCACCTACGACTGGATTTAATCTGAAAAAACCACTGACATCATGGCTTCTCCCTGTTCTTTCCTCAATCATTTTTTTCATCCCTGAGATAGGGACAATTTTATCAATTAATCCTTGAGAAAAACCAAGGGCAGATGCCAGATTACCATCAGGGTCTGCATCCACAGCCAAAACCCTTACCCCATCCGCAACATAACACCCTGCCAATGCAGCACTTAATGTTGTTTTTCCTGCTCCGCCCTTACCCGAAATAGCTATTCTCATCAAATATCTCCTTCTACTTCTAACAGAGGCATAGAGAAAAGGTACAAATTATCGTTCCAGTATTATCAACACAATTATACCCAAGATAATGCGATACCACCCAAAGATGATAAAGCTATGTCGTTTAATAAAAGCCATAAATCCAGCAATCACTACCCATGCAACCACAAAAGATACAAGGAATCCAATGCCAAAGATCAGGGCATCTGCAGAGGAAAGGGTTGAAATTACCTTGAGAAGGCTGTAGATGGTTGCTGCACATAAAGTCGGGATAGATAGGAAAAAGGAGAACTCTGCCGCAGTTGCAGCATCAAGCCCTAAAACCCGTGCACCCATAATAGTTGAAGCTGAACGGGACATACCAGGAATAAGTGAAAGGCATTGTGCCACACCAATCCAAAACGATTGCATCCAGTTTGTTTGTTCCATCACATGGACCTTTGGCTCCTTAAAAAATCGTTCAATAAGCAAAATACCTATGCCACCAACAATAAGGGCTATGGCTACAACCTTAGGGGTAAATAATTTGTCCTCAATAATATCGTGAAACAACAAACCCAATACAGCTGAAGGAATAAAAGCGATACCTACTCCAATTGTAAACCTCCATGCAACATTTTTGGATAGGCCACCTGACACTATTATTGATTTACCAAACAGACTTTTAATCAGCCGCAGGATACGCTTGTAAAAATAAATCAAAACAGCCATGATGGCTCCCAATTGAATGAATATCTCAAAGGCATTAGCCTTTTCACCAACAAATTTCAGGTAATTTCCTGTAAGGATCAAATGACCTGTAGAGCTAACAGGAAGAAACTCGGTGATACCCTCAACAATACCCAGAATTATAGCCGTAATAATATCATTCATTAATGTCTCCTCTGTAGAGTCGTATTACAACGCTCTTATTTTAATATAATTGGTATGATACTATATGTTGACTTGTTTGTCAAGTTATTTTACGCAAGGGTCAGCAATTCTCATTATGACAAACTTGTGTAAAAAAGGAGAAATGGGGAAAGTGGAGAAATGGGGAAAATAGTCAGAAAATGTAAGTTTTTCCTCTCCAATTCTCCCTTTTCTCCATTTCTCCTTATCTTACACATTTCAA
>JBDRAP010000286.1:0-2863 GCA_043823615.1 bacterium | reverse complement strand
GCGCCTCTGCGGTTAGCTGAGCTGTTACACATTTTTTACTATATTACTAAATATTTGCTGATTTGTCAACAAATATTTTTTTGTTGCATTTAATTAAAAAGTTTGATATAATATTCTTTGCCTGATAATTGCACAAGGAGGTTGGTATTGAAATATATCTTTGTAACTGGTGGGGTTATTTCTTCATTAGGAAAGGGTGTGACTGCTGCTTCCATTGGTCACCTTTTGGAATCAAAAGGGTTAAGAATTGCCATGCAAAAGCTTGATCCTTATATCAATATTGATCCTGGAACAATGAGTCCATATCAGCATGGTGAGGTTTATGTGACAGATGATGGGGCTGAAACAGATCTGGATTTGGGACATTATGAACGGTTTACTGATGTTAAATTGAGCAGGCTGAGCAATGTGACCACTGGCAAGATATATCATTCGGTTATAACTAAAGAAAGAAAAGGGGAATATCTTGGACAAACCGTGCAGGTTATTCCTCATATTACAGATGAGATAAAATCCAACATTAAACTACTGGCAGATGAAGACAAGACAGATGTGGTTATTATTGAGGTTGGCGGTACGGTTGGAGATATGGAGAGTATGCCTTTTCTGGAGGCTATCCGGCAATTTAGAAAGGATGTGGGCAGGAATAATGTCATCTATGTTCACTTGACATTGGTGCCGTTTATTAAGGTTTCCGGAGAGGTGAAGACAAAGCCAACTCAGCATAGCGTAAATAAATTAAGAGAGATAGGGATTATTCCTGACATACTTATTTGTCGTACAGAGCGAGCCTTGAGTGAAGAGATAAAAGAAAAGATTTCGCTATTTTGTGATGTAGAAAAAAAAGCTGTAATTAATGCCTATGATGCAAGCAGTGTCTATGAGGTTCCCCTTGTCTTTAAGCGGCAGGGTGTGGATAGTCTGATTATTGATTTACTTGGATTGATGGATAAGGTTTCCTTGCCTTCGGAAGAGGATGCATGGGCAGACATGGTAAATCGATTAAAAAGTCCAAAGCATTCCCTGACAATTGCTGTGGTAGGCAAATATATAAAGCTGCCTGATGCCTATAAGAGTATTATCGAAGCACTTAATCATGGTGGTATCTCTAATGGAGCAAAGGTACATATAAGATGGGTTGATTCTGAAAGCCTGAAGTCGCCTGAGGATGCAGAAAAACACCTTTCTGATTTGGGTGGGATACTTGTACCGGGTGGGTTTGGATACAGAGGAATTGAGGGTAAGTTAGAGGCTGTAAGGTATGCTCGTGAAAATAAGATTCCATTTTTTGGCATATGCCTTGGTTTGCAGTGTGCGGTGATTGAGTTTGCCAATAATGTTCTTGGGTTACAGGGTGCAAACTCGGTTGAGATTGACCCTGAGACACCAGATCCAGTAATACACCTGATGGAAGAGCAACAAGATATTGAAAACATGGGTGGAACCATGCGGCTGGGAAGCTATCCGACAATATTGCGAAAAAATACAGTAACATTCAAGGCTTATACTTCAGAATTAATATTTGAAAGACACAGGCATCGATATGAAATTAATCCTGCATATTGCGAAAAATTTGAAAAGGCAGGACTAATTATGGCTGGTACTTCACCTGATGGCAGGTTGATGGAAATAGTAGAGGTTATGGATCATCCATGGTTTGTGGCAACACAGTTTCATCCGGAATTTAAGTCAAAACCAACATCCGTACATCCATTATTCAGGGATTTTGTCCTGTTTAGTCTGAAGCATCAGGGCAGAATATAGGAAAGCGTTCAGCTGACAGGTATCAGCCAACAGCACTGCATAGTTTGTAATCTTTTTGGGGGTAATATAAATGGCAAAGGCTATAAATAGAGAAGATATGCAAGAGCTTCTGGGTGTAATAAAAGACATTCTCGGACCCGAACAAAAACAAGACTTAGACTGGAAAAAAGAGATGGAGAATCCGCAAGTAGACGGTGATCCTATCGATGGAGAGATAGACAAGGAAAAAAGATCTGTCAACTATACTGCCAGAAATGCTTCTTCTATCAATAGCTATTTTCGGGAAAAAGAGCCTAAAACAACCAGTTCAAAATCTGCAGATATAGTAAATTTTCTCTGGATAGTGATCATTACTTTCGCTATTGGGTTTGGATGCTGGAGTTTCTTTTCATCCGGTACAGCAGGTAAGGTTATGGATGTTATGAAGCAACAGGGAGCAAAAGTAGGTAAGGCTACTACCGGCTGGGCACAGAAGTAATCAGTGTATTCCCCTCTTTGGAGGGGTTAGGGGTGGGTTTTCCATCATTTTTGGGTAACATACTTCTTTGAATTGTCAATTTATGAATTGCTATAGGAGGCTGTGAAAATGACTATAAATATCTTCGCTGTGCTTAGAGAAAGCTTTACCATGATGATTCTTTTAGCTTGTTCCATGGCTCTGCTTGCCTTTGTTATTGAACGATGGTGGTTTTATCACAAAATGAGTGTTGACAGCAATAAGTTTATGGATAATATTCAAAGGTTTATAAACGCAGGTAAGTTTATAGAGGCTGTAAGCTTTTGCGAAATTACCACTGGTGCGGTTCCAGCAGTAGTGAAAACCGGGCTGATAAATCGATACCTTCACAAACCTGATTTGGAAGAGCTTATGATTAGTACCCGAATGGAACAGATGATTAAAATGGAACGGTTTCTTAATATCCTTGGTACATTAGGAAACATTTCACCACTTATTGGATTGTTTGGTACTGTAGTGGGTATTATCCGGGCATTTCATGACCTGGCTGCATCTGGATCTGGTGGTCCGGCTGTTGTGGCTGCTGGTATTTCTGAGGCATTGGTTGCTACTGCTGCCGGATTGATGGTTGCTATCCCCGCA
>JBDRAP010000285.1:0-13675 GCA_043823615.1 bacterium | reverse complement strand
TTTCTGTAATTTTCTTACTTCTTCCTTCAACCCCTCGATTGAGGTTTTCAGATTATTTAACTCATCCCCTTCAACATTCCGAGGTAGTTCCCTACAGCAGTTCCACCATTCTCCTTTTGCACCTGATGAACCCATATGTCTGCACCCAAATATCATACCCAATATACACATTATCATCATACAAATGCAAAATATCACTACTATCACCCAGCCCCAATGCTGACACCATTCTATGAATCCCATTCTTTATCACCTCCTCTCAAATTCCCTATGATAGACTAATTGCCTCATTAGGGCAATTTTCTATACACTCACCACATCCTGTACAACTATCTGGCCGTACTACTTCTGACTTCTCATAGTTTACCTCAAAAACTTCACATGGACAAATCACTATGCAGGTTCCACACCCTACACATTGTTCGTGGTTTATCATGGGTACCATCTTTTCTACCTCCCTCTTTCTTGTTTTATTAAAAAGTTTCTCCCATTTTTCATACAGCTCTCAATATGTTACCAATACAGTTTGTCCTGCATATACATATTCTCCTTCTTTTACTGCTATTTTAATCCCTTTTTCAGCAGGTAAAATTATATCAACCTGGGAACCCATTCTTATTAATCCTATACGCTCGCCTTTTGTTACGGTTTGGCCTTCTTTCACCCAACAGAGAATCTTATGCACCACTACATCTGCAATCTGAACCACAGCTATCGGAAATTTTCCATCTATGATAATAGTATTTCTTTCATTTTGAAGGAGATGGTCACAGCCAGAATAAAAAGGTCTTATTCTGAAGATGGTATTAAGAAACATCCTTCCCATGTTTATGTTTTTACTATGAAAATACGATATCTGCTCAACCTTACCTGATATTGGCGCACGATTAATATGAACGCTTAAGGGGGACATAAAAATTCCTATAATATAACCTTTATTGAATCGATTATGCTGGATATTAGCAATCTCTTCCAATCTAATTTCTTTTCCCTTTTTCACAGACATGGGTATCTGGCCTTCATTTATCTCCTTCACGTAAACGATAGTTCCATCTGCTGGAGAGACTATATTATCCCCTGCAGGAATCTTTCTTTCGGGATCACGAAAGAAGTAATAAAATCTCCACCATATATACATACCTGCAAAAAGAATTATAATTGTTGAAATAATTATTAAGATAGTATTCATTTTCATTTTTTTCCTTTCACCTTTTACAATCTCAGATTACCCATAGCCTTATCAAGCTTTGCCATTGCCAGTTCATAATCAAATAGAGATTGATAATAGCTTAGTCTGGAGTTGGATAATAGTAATTGTGCATCTAATACCTCTATATTTGTTGCCATCCCTTCCTGATACTTCCCTTCCAGAATACGAAAATTCTCTTCTGCTTGACTTACTGTTATCTTCATCATGTTTACTTCTTCTTCTGCCTCCAATAAATTTAGATATGATTCTCTTACCTCTATACAAATGTCATTAACCACCTGTTTCTGGTCATTCTTTATCCTTTCCAATCCTGATTCAGCCTGTACTATTCGTGCCTTAGTAGCAAAGCTATCGAATAAAGAAAGACTACTCTTTACTTGTACAGACCAGTTTTCTTGATCCGGGAAAAAATCCTTCCCTTCCCAACCATAGTGAGAACTAAATGTTACATTAGGTCGATTAGCCGCATTAGCTAATTGAACCTCTGAATCTGCTGACCAGAGATTAGCCTCCATAATCCTTACTTCCGCACGGTTCTTTAATGCAGAGTTTAGGCAATCATTTAGGACTATAGGTTCTTCAGGGTCAAATTTAGTTGGAATTTCCTCAATCAATTCTATATCTATATCCGTTTTCAAATCCAAACCCAGTATATTGTAGAAATGTACCTTTGCCATTACTACAGCATTCTTTGCTTTAAGGAGGTCTACTTTAGCATTAGCTAATTGTACTTCTGTCCGAAGCAGGTCATTTTGAGATACTGAGCCTATTTTGTAGAGGTTTTCCACTCTTTTCTTGTGAGCCTGGAGTAATTTTGTAGATTCTTCAGTTACTATTTCAAACTTCATGGCTTTTAACACTTCATAGTAGGCAGTTTTAACCTTAATGATTACCCCTTGTTTTACCACTTCATACTTACCCTCAATAACCTCCAATTCTGATTTAGCCTGTTTACATGTAAATTTAATCCGTCCACCACTAAACAATGATTGTTGCAAGGTAAAGTTAATATTAAAATTTTCCTTATCTTCCACAGGTATTAATGAAGATGATAGAGGGATATATTCCTCTGAGGCTATTTTCCCCAAAGAGCCTGCTGGAATAATTATCGTTGGCTCTTCATTCAATCTGGTATAACTACTATTAAATAACAATTGGGGGAGGAAACCTGCTCTTGCTTTATTAACCTTAGCTTTAGCTTCTAATATCCTTTGAGTTGCATTTTTAATTGCTGGATTATTCGTTAATGCTATTTTAACACTCTCCTGTAAATCTAATGTCCTCTTCATATCCTGTGAAGAAGCCATTTGGGGCCACTGGAAACTTTCTATCAACAAAATGCAACTTCCAATTAGCATCATCTTCAATGCCAGATCATTATATCTCATCGTGTATTCCTTTTTTATCTTTTCCCTTCACTTTTTCTCCAACAACAGTTATCTTATCTCCATCTTTAATATTTTTCCAACCATTAGTGATTATCTTTTCACCCTCCTTAATCCCTTCAAGTATTTCAACCAATGTATCTCCCCACATACCAGTTTTTATCTTTTGTTGGTAACCTCTTGAATCCCTCACGATATAAACAAAAAAATGATTACTTCCCCTACTAAAGACTGCTGTTCGAGGTACTAAAACTACATCCTTTTTACAGTCTACATAAATGTTCACATCTGCTTTCATTCCTGACCGCAATATTTTCTTCTTATGGTTATTTATTCTGACATAGGCATCAAAATCTTCAGTTACCCTATCCGCTTCATAAGCAATCTTAGCCATCTGCCCCTCAAATCTCATTTTGGGGAAGGATTCCAGTATTACATCTGCCGACTGCCCTATCTTAACCTTTCCGATATTACTGCCATCAATTCTAATCTTAACCCACATTTGATCCGGCTTAACAATAGTAAAGATTGGCATTCCAGGGACCACTGTTTCTCCAGTATCCAGATGCTTTCTTATTACCATCCCGGAGATTGGTGCATTTATTATAGTATTATTAAGAATAGCCTGGGCAGAAGATAATGAAGCCTCTGCTCGTGAAATTTCGGCTTCAGCCAGTTTTATGTCCTCTTCTCTGGCGCCTTTACGAAGTAGTTTCAGTTCCTCATTAGCAGCTTGATATTGGGCTTCTGCCACTTTATATTGAGTTTCTATTTTTTCTATTTCCTCCTTAGGAATAATTTTCTCTCCATACAATCTTTTCGCCCCGACATAAGTCCTTCTACTATTCTCTAATGTAGCTTTTGTCACCTGAAGGTTTGCTTCTGTCTTCCTTATTTCTTCTGGTCTGGCACCTGCCAGAAGAAGGGTTAAGCGAGCCTTAGCAGAATTCAATTCAGCCTGACGCTCTTCCATATTGGCTCTTATCTCATCAGATTCCAACTCACCAATTATCTGCCCTCTTCTAACCAACTTCCCTTCCTTAACAAATACCTCTTTTATCTCACCAATCATCTTTGAACTCACATCAATAATGTTTTCAGATTCAATCTCTCCTTTGGCAAATACAGTGGATAGTACATCTCCTCTCTTAACTTGCATTACCTCTACCTTGTGATGATTAAGGAGTAATCTGCTCACTATAAACATACTAACTATTAGGATAATAATTCCAAAAATAAACTTTTTATTTCGCAATGATATAACCTCACTCCCTCAAAGAGAGACAAAAAATAAATATTCTCTTGCCCATCTTCTTTCCCCTTTCCCCTTCTTCAAGGGGACAAGCTTCAAGAGAACAAGTTTTGTTTTATCAAATATTCAGATAGAAGGAAATAGCCTATCGCCACATCCTACTTACTTTATAATTCCAATCCTGCCAGTTATCTGGTCATTAGTGATAGCATAGAATTTACCATCATCTGACCCAATATAGATGGTACCATCCTGTGCTATGGATGGGGAAGATCGCACATTATCTCCTGTGGCATAACTCCACTTTAAGCTGCCATTAGGGTTCAGAGCATAGAGCTTATTATCCCATGATCCAACATATATGGTCCCATCTTGTGCTATGGCTGGGGAGGAACATATATCATCTTCTGTGGCATAACTCCACTTCAAACTACCATTAGGGTTCAGAGCATAGAGCTTATTATCCCATGATCCAACATATATGGTCCCATCTTGTGCTATGGCTGGAGAGGAGACCACATAGTTTTCTGTGGTATAGTTCCATTTCAAACTACCATCAGGGTTCAGGGCATAGAGTTTATTATCCTCTGACCCAACATATATTATCCCATCCTGTGCTATGGCAGGGGAGGAGTACACACTGCTTTCTGTGGTATAGCTCCATTTCAAACTACCATCAGAGTTCAGGGCATAGAGTTTATTATCTGCTGACCCAATGTATATAGTTCCATCCTGTGCTATGGCAGGAGAGGAGTATATATAGTTTTCTGTAATATAATTCCACTTCAACTTAGTGCTATTTGGACCATTATATGAGCTTTGGCCTGTGTGCTGAAAGTTATTGCGAAACATCCACCAGACACCAACCTTTGTCTTGTTTGTTTCAACTGCCTTTAAGGTTATGCTTCCAAGAGAGCTTATTGTCACATAGGTGATGTTGATGCTTCCCAATTCTGCATCCCATGGTACATGCACCTTCACAACAATTGTCTTTGTTCCCCCAGGAGGGATATTCCCTGTCTTTGTTATCTGCTGGGTGGCTATCCCCCAGTCAGAGACAGACCAAAAGCTGCTGCTAAACCCTGTCAGGATATTGGTCGCAGAGAGCGAATAATTATCGGTTACATCTCCGGTATTTTCAATGGTCTTATAGAATGTAGCTGTTCCATTGATACCACTGATCAATATTCCAGTCTGTGACGAGACATTGAACCTATATTCAGCAAATACTTTTCCTCCCAAAACCATCCAAAACACCAAACATCCCAAGATTACCTTTTGTCGAGTAGACATCTTTAACAACCTCCTCGTATAATGTAATGGGTCAGACTGACCCATTACCGTATAATATCTCTGGGTATTGACTATGAATCTTCATTCTTTTTCGATTTTCCGATATTCTCCTTCAACCTACTGATTTCTTCCTCCATATGGTTTAATCTATTTTTTTGCCGCTGCCAGGGAAGGATATATTTTTCCCTGGCAAATATCCAGATTAAAATTATTATTACCAAGCAGAAAAAAAGAGAGCTTATTCCAAATCCAAACATCGAGATTACTCCTTCCATTACCTTTCTATTTTTATAGTTATAGCAAATTTTATGCCAAATTTGCCAAAAATAATAAAAAAAACCACTTAGAATATATCTAAGTGGTTTAGTGTCAATAGCTTTACGCCCTCCTACTTTTTGTGCCGTAATGCCTTGTAAAAGCTGAAAGCTGACCGCTGACGGCTGAACGCTTACATATTGCCCATACATTTTGGGTTATTTCACCACTCAAAAATGGTGAAATAACCCATTTTTGTTACGGATACCGAACTTTTGCAATCGATATCGCAGTGCATCCCGGCCAATCTTTAATAACTCAGCGGCTTTTATCTGGTTCCAATTGGTCATCTCCATGGTATCCAAAATCAACTCTTTCTCTACCTCCTCTAAAGAAATACCTCCTTTTGGGAATTCCATTCCAATCTTTTTCTTTTTCAATTGAGGAAGGATGGACAGATATTCTGAGAGTACTGTATTCCCCTTTGCAAGGACACCAACCCGTTCAATACAATTCTCCAGTTCTCGCACATTTCCTGGCCAATCATATTCCATTAATAACTTCATATCTGAAGGCTCAATATCCCTTACATTTTTGCCTGTTTCATTGTTGAACTTATGCAAGAAATGCTGTACCAATAATGAGATATCCTCTTTCCTATCTCTAAGTGGTGGCGAGAAAATAGGAATAACATTTAACCGATAATATAAATCTTCCCTAAAGGCTTTCTTTTCAATCTCTTCTTCTAAATCCTTATTAGTAGCGGCAATAATTCTCACATCCACTTTTTTTGTCTTTATTTCACCAACACGCTCAAACTCTCCATTCTGGAGAACCCTGAGTATCTTTGCCTGAAGGGTCAAGCTCATATCTCCGACCTCATCTAAGAATAGGGTCCCGGAATCAGCCACTTCAAATCTGCCCACCCTATCCGTATAAGCTCCGGTAAATGCTCCTTTAGTATGGCCAAACAATTCACTTTCTAATAACTCATCAGGTATAGCAGCACAATTTACCTTCACAAATGCCCTATCTTTTCTATTACTATTGTAATGGATAGCACTGGCTATAAGTTCTTTCCCTGTTCCACTTTCTCCATAGATTAAAACAGTAGATTTAGACATGGCTACTTGCTTTATAAGTTCATACATATCTTTCATTCTTTTGCTTTCTCCAATAATGTTCCCAAAATTATATCTTGTTTTCAGCTCATCTCGTAAAAATTCATTTTCTTTAACCAATCTCTGCATCTGAATTGCCTTAGCTACCACTGCCTTTATTTCATTCATTTCAAAAGGTTTCAATATATAATCATAAGCATATTCTTTTATTGCTGTTACAGCCTGTTTTACCGTGCCGTAGGCAGTGATTATAACAATTGGCAGATTATGGTCAATCTCTCTGATAGTTTTTAAAACATCCATACCATTCATTTGCGGCATTCTTATATCTGTAATTACCAGATCGCAACTTCTCATCTTTAATCTATTAATAGCTTCTATCGGGTTGTTAAAAGTTACTACCTCATGACCTTCCTCATTCAGCATAATTTGGAGCACTTCACACATTTTTTCCTCATCATCAATGACAAATACAGTTCCCATTTTATGAAACCTCCTTGCATGTTAATCTGTAAGAGTTCATCTCAGCAGTCAGCTATCAGTTTTAAATGGATTAAACCACACAATAGAGAAGGTGTAAAATCACAGGGTTCGCTTTTCCCTCGATTTTTTTGGTTTTGGCTGATTGCTGAGAGCTGATGGCTGAACGCTTACTGTTAATCTTTTAGTATTGGTAATCGTATATTAAATGTTGTCCCCAAGCCTTCCTTGCTGTCAACCAAAATGATACCCTTATGGTCAGTTATTATCTTATTAACAATTGTTAGTCCCAATCCAATCCCTTCAGCTCTGGTGGTAAAGAAAGGCTCAAAGATTTTATTGATTATTTCTTCTGGAATTCCCTTTCCTGTATCCCTAATCTCTATTTGAACGAACTCATGGTTTAAGGTTCCAATATTCACCTGGAGCTCTCCTCCATCTGGCATAGATTGAAGACTGTTCATAACCATATTCAAAAATACTTGATACATCTGATCAATATCGACCATTACTTCCGGCAGTCTCTTATCAAATCTTTTCTTAACTTCCACCTTCTGTTTTGTAGCCATCTGGTTTGTTAACTGCAAAATTCTATCCATAATACCATCAATATTAGACCTTTTCAAGTTTGGTTCTTTTGATTGAGCAAATTCTAAAAATTCATTGACGATATTGCTCAACCTATCTACCTCAGTAGATATAAACTCTACCAATTTATATTCCGACTCTTTTTCTTTCAACCTATTCTCTAAAATTTGAGCAGAACTTTTAATTATCCCCAGAGGATTTCTTATCTCATGGGCTATTCCCGCAGAGAGCTTCCCTAAAGCAGCTAATTTATCTGCATGACTTAATTGTCTGTGAACTTCCTTGAGCTCTTCATATAACCGGGCATTTCTAATACCCACAGAAAATTGTTTGGCTAAGGCAGTGAGAAAATCAAGATTTCTATAAGTAAATATCTCCCCTGTTTTTCTGTTTCCCATACTGAATAGAGCTACTGATTTGTCACTGATAATTAAGGGAATAAGCACTGCTGTCTTGATTTTCTGGAGCTCTTCCTTATTCTGAATAAAGAAGTTTCTAAACTGATGATCTATGGATAACTGTCCAATATCAATTGGCTTACAACAATACTTTTTTATCCAATCAAGAAAATCTACATCCTTTCTAATCCTAACCTTATTAAGGAGTTCTGAAGATAACCCTTTTGCTTCACTAACCACAAAATTCTCATTTTTATCATCAGAGAACATCAATACAGAATTTTCAACCCCAAGACTGGTTTCAACCAATTCCAATATTGAATGAGATATTCTCCTTTGCTCCAGAGTAGAATTCATAATTTCAGTAAATTCCCCTATCTTTTTTTGATAATCAATCTTCTCTTTATAAAATATCTTATCTATAACTATTTGAATTTTATTTTTGAGAGGATAAAAGAGAAAGCCAATTATTAAGGTTAAAATTACAACAACCATCAAATTAAACTGATTGGTTAAAGTTTGAAGAGTATTACTAACTACTCCAAGCATAGAGAGATACAAGCCTATTACTAATCCTGTTAAGAATATATAGGTAAGTCCTTTTTTGATTATGATCTCAATATCTATTAGTTTATAACTTATTATAGCTATACCCCAGAAGATAGTTACACTTAGAGGGAAAGAAGAGTCTAAGACGAAAATGGGTACTTCAAAGAAAAAGATGATATATCACTTATAAATGATAGGATAAAGAGTATTATTATCCCACAGATCAAGTATTTGCTCTGTAACTGTTCTCTATTCGACCTTGCCTCTTTTAGTGACCTTATTAAGTTCAGTATTCCCCAGCAAAAACAGATAGTATAAAACCCAATGTAAAGAGGATATAAAATTCCAAATTCACAGGTATATATACCAAAATCAGCTAACCACTTTACATCTTTTAAGAGAAATCCCGAAAAAGAAACAGATAAGAATGCTACTCCGACAAGATATGCCAGAATCAAAGGATAATTTTTCAGAGAATATATTTTTCTGACAGGGAACAAGAAAGTCAGATGGAGATAAATGGCAGGACAGAGTGAAAGACCGAAGCAGGCAAATTTAGCCCAGAAGAGTGCTTTTTCTTTAACACCTTCATTTAGCATCATAGCCCACCCAAAACTCCATGTAATAAGTCCCAGAAGAAACAGAAAAAAGAGTCTATTAACAGGACTCTTATAATCCTTTTTCAATACATAGACCCCAAATACACAGTTAACCCCAACTGCTATCCAGGAAGGTAAAGAATAAATCGTCATGCTATCCATCTCTATTTTTTCCACCTGTGCAATTAGAAATCACGTAAGCGTTCAGCCGTCAGCTATCAGCAGTCAGTAAAGCCCGCAAAATCAAGGCAAAAGGAGGCTTTTCTACCTTTACACCATGGATGCTTTTTGTGCTATAATGCCTTGTAAAAGCTGAAAGCTGACCGCTTATGTAATCACACCAGTCGGTTACAGAGAAAAAGTTGCAAAGGGTGTGAATACTTTAGGGTCATGTTCCCTCACCCCATCCCTCTCCCATGAGGAGAAGGAGAAGAATGGTTGCAATATACTACACCAACAAGGTAATTGCAAATGAAAAGAGACTGACAAAGCTTGTCCCCTTGAAGCATGCCCTTCCCCTTCCCCTTCTTCAAGGGGACAAGCCTTCAAGAGGACAAGCTTGGAGAAGGGGGAAGGGGAGTTGTATCTTAAGATTCACACCCTTTGGGATTCTCCCTCTTCTCGCTTTTTCTCTTCATCTCCTATTTGTGGGTAAGGATAAGGGCAGGGACAGGGGGTGGAGATGAAAGCAGATACTACAAATAACGTTAGCTATCAGAACAACTTACAACCCCTGAGGTTACATAAAAGAGATTGAGAACAGAAGAAATTTCCACCCCCCTACCCCCCGCCAGAGGTGCTACCTCCGCCAGCGAGGGACATCCCTTTTCACACAATCTGATGTTGAAAAACTTGAACATCGAGTATAAGGACAATAGCAGTTGCGGACTCATAGTATGGCTGCTGGATTGGCTGACCATGTTCGGAGCATGAAAGAATGATGGACTTATCCTGCCAAAGGTAGTTAGTCAGTTTGGGACACCACCCGAAATTGGAGTAAAAATAATTACATGCAAAAACCATTTCGAACAGTATTATCGCTGTCCCCAGTTTTCCATGGATGAATGTACCATCTGGGTTGGCCACAACAAGCGAATGTCCTCGGCTGGCGAAGGCAGAGGGTGGCTGATGTTGTCGCTTTTACGCTATCTTATACGCAACCTCTGTACCATTCGACATCTCTGAGAAAGACTTACCATAGATGACCTTCCCTGTTTTTTCTATCTGAAGAATCATAGGATCTCCGACCCTGTATCTTCGATAGAATTCATCTGCCTTAATGATCAAAGGTCTTAAATAGTTACCAAAGGATTGGTATACTTCATTTATCTCTACCTCTACCTCTTTTTCTACAGCCCTTAGATTCATTTCATCCCGAACAACAAGTAAGATGTCAATATTATTGCCATCTTCTTCCTCACCATGGATAACATTACCAAATAAGATTAGAGAAACAGCAAATATCTTGAATCTTTTTGTAATATGATCGCATAGGGTTAATAATAGTTCTTTTTCTGACTTGAACAATGGTTTCAGGATATCCCTTGCCAAAAGATTGTTTGGATTGATTTGATAAATCATGGCATTACCAACAATCTTGACACAGACAATTCCCTGATCAGCCAATTCTTTTAATGCCTGATGTGCCTTAAGATGAGATAGCCCTATTTTTTTAGCTATTTGACGACCAGTGAGTTCTTCATGGCAGGAAAAAAGATAACGAAGCAGTTTTACCTTAGAGCGTTGCCCCAAAACCGTATCGAATGTGTCCTGAAAATGCATCTACCCCCCCTCCCCTTTTTATAGATACAAGAAAAGACAAAAATATTATACTACAACAAAGTTATTTTGTCAACTATTATTTACATACTGTGTAATACCTCAGTTATCGGTGGAAATTGACTGAGGCATTATCATTTTACAAACAAACATGCTTGACCAAATAGCAAATACATGATACAATATGTTAGTTATCAAAAAAAACAGCAAGGAGTTGTTCCATTGCAACAAAAACCTGAAGTACAATTACTATTATATTTTGCAAGGACAAAGATAGATACAAATACCTTAGAGAATATCTATCAGCTATTAGATGCTCCAATCAATTGGGATGAGGTACTTTCCCTTAGCATCAAACATCGTATAGCACCCCTACTCTATCATCACCTGACTACATCCATTGTTCTATGTAAACTGCCACGGTCCATTATGCCAAGGTTAAAAGAAATATATACCCAGAATTTTAATCGTAACAAGCAATTATATGATGAATTACATAAGATTGCGACATTATTCCATGAGGCTGATGTTGAGGCATTGGTTCTCAAGGGACCAATATTAGCAAGGCTCATCTATCCATCCATTGGAGTAAGATGTATGAAAGATATTGACCTTGTGATAAAAGAAGAACACTGGCTAAAGGCAAAAGAATGTTTCCTCTCACTCGACTATAGCCTGCCAGAGACACTCCCAGAGCTAACTGTCAGTGAATTAGTAAGATATACCCAATACTTCAGTCAGATAGAGTTTACCCGCAAAGACTGTATTCCCATAGAGACACACTTTCGTTTATTTAATATGGGTATTCCCAAGGAAGAACCATGGCTCTTTGAAAATGTCAGAACCATGGACAAGGCACTAATCCCATCGCCTGAGATACTCCTGCTTCACCTGTGTATTCATGCCAATACGCATAACTTTTGTAGTTTGATGTTGCTGTGTGATATTGGTGCAGTTGTGCAGCACTATGGAGATGAGCTTGATGGTAGTCATATTCAACAGATATCAGCTACTCGAGGTATAACCTGTTCGGTTTACAATAGCCTCATCCTTACTGAAGAATTATTGAATATACCTATCCCGGAAGGACTCAAAAATGCCTTGAAGCCCGGGTTCATTCGTCAAATGGTGTTTGATATTGTCTGGAACAAGCCGCAGATACTATCCATTCAAAAGACAGAAAAACCACCACAGCTTGAGGCACCAGCATATTATCTGCTCGAAATGGATAATATTCTGGATAGGTTGAAATATTTGTGCAGCATACTATTTCCTCCACTAAAATGGCTGGCAGCATACTTTAAGGTGAAGGCAACGCCACTTTCGTATCCGATATATCTTATCCGATATCTGTTACATGGCAGGGGTAAGGAACGATAAATGGATCCAAGGCATGCACTCATTAAAGGCACAATATATCTGACCATTGGACAGATAGTTTTTGTCATCAGCTCTTACACCCTGCATATTGGGCTGGCAAGATACCTTGGTCCAGAAGGATATGGGGTATTTGGGGTAATTCTCTACCTCACTATCATGGCTCGGAGTCTGGTCAACCGTGGCATACCCCAGTCTGTCTCAAAATACATTGCTGAAAATGAAGAACATGCAATCGCAATAAAGAACAAAGGATTATTCATTCAAATAGTATTTTCCATCTTTATTACCATAATATACTTCTGTTGTGCCCCGATATTAGGTCAAGTCCTGCATGATCCATCACTTGTCCCATACATCCAATTATCAGCCTTCAATATCCCCTTCTTTGGAATGTACATGATTTACATTTATACCCTTAATGGGAAAAGATGGTTTGGCTATCAGGCAATGGTAGGCATTATCCATGACACCCTTCTCCCATTAATTATTATTGCAGCAATATTATGTGGTTTTTCTCTGAATGGTGCAATCATGGGGTTAATTCTAACCGCAATCATTGGGTGTGTGGTCGGACACCTTTATTGCCGATTTAAGCCCAATAATAATTTACCAGAAGGGCTTCCTCCCCTTCCCCATTTCCCGTCATCAAAGATTATCAGCTTTGCCATTCCAGTCACCATCTTTGCCATCTTTACCAGTGCCCTGCTTAATATTGACCTTTTGTTAGTCAAGGTTATCCTTAAAGATAATATTCAGGCAGGTTTTTATGCCGCATCAATGAGCTTATCCGTAACCCCATTTTTTATCTCTATTGCCCTTTCCAGAAGCATATTCCCGGCTATTGCCATGTCTGTTGCAGATAATAACCATTCTCTTACCAGACAATATATCCGGCATAGTCTAAAATTGCTTCTTATCTGGATGATACCAGTAGTAGCAATTGTCTCTGCTACCTCACGGGAGATTATCCTACTTATTTATTCTACCCCCTACCTTCCTGCCGCTATGCCTTTAAGCATTCTTATCATTGGGCTTGGCGCCTTTACCATTTACCTTATCCTAACCACCATCATTACCGCTGGAGATAATCCCAAAATATCGATGTGGCTAAATATTGTCGTCCTGATCATAGATGTCATCATAAATCTTTGCCTTATCCCCAGATATGGTATTATTGGGGCAGCCATAGCCACAAGCATATCCATAATTATTGGTGCAATTATTTCTGCCATATATGTATTTATTAGATTTAAGGCATTGGTTCAACCAATATCAGTAGCAAGGATAATAGCAGCCACCATACCCATCTACCTGCTGAGTTTATGTATCCATGTGCATGGCTTTTGGTTAATAGGATGGTATGGGCTGTTGATTGTAGGGTATGTA
>JBDRAP010000284.1:0-6012 GCA_043823615.1 bacterium | reverse complement strand
AAACACAGCCTGAATAGGCTTCAGATATTGTTGACAGGGGTATAGAAATGGCTGGTGGTGGAGCATAATTAAGAGAATTAGACAGGCTAATCTCTCAAGAAACAAGACTTCCTGTGGTCATAGCAGATGATCCGCTTAGATGTGTAGTCATTGGGACTGGAAAGTATCTGGATGAATTGAAAAATTTCCGGTTGGCTCGTAAAAGGGGAGGATATAATTGGTCAGGTTCTTTTGGAAACATGGGAGAGAAAACATAATCATTCTTTTGTTGTTCATTTCTGTTGTTTTGATGATTACTCATACCTCTTTTTCTGTCAATTGCTTGAAAAATGGTATTGCTAATGTCTTGCTTCCGTTTCAAATGTTTGCAAGTCAGGTAAAGTTTTCTGCAAGGGATTTTTTTCTTAGCATTCAGGAACTCAGGGATGTAAAATTAGAGAATAAACGGCTAAGAGATACTATCCGCATAGTCAATGCAAAAAAACAACGATACCAGGAAGCCCTCCATGAAAATCAGCGATTAAAAAGCTTATTAAATTATAAAGAACAACTTCCTTATGAAAGTATTGTGGCTCGTGTTATATCTTATGACCCGAGCAATTGGGAAAATACTATTATGATCGATAAGGGGAAAAAGGATGGTATCTATCGTTTAGCCCCTGTAGTAGCTTACCAAAATGGAAGGGAAGGGCTTGTCGGAAGGGTATTGGATGTAAACGCTAATTCCTCATCCATACTTTTGCTTTATGACCAGAATAGTATGATTGGTGGCGAGATATTGAGAACTCAATATAAAGGGATTATCGAGGGAGATAATCATCGGTATTGCGATCTTAAATACCTTCCTTATGATGCTGATGTAAAGAAAAAGGATATTATTATCACCTCAGGGGATGGAGGTATCTTTCCTAAGGGGCTGTTTGTAGGGTTCGTGGTTGATGTTGGCCGTAAGGAAAGGGGATTGTTCCGGGATGTAACTGTTTTACCCTTTGTTAAGTTTTCAAAATTGGAAGAGATTATGGTTATTATCAATAAAGATATTTTTATAATGACGGAAAAGGCTGAAGTGACAAAAAAACAGCCTGCAAATATTATTATTCCAGAAAAAACAGTGACAGGAACAGTAACTGAGTAGTAGCACAGGCTTCCAGCCTGTATACAGGCTGGAAGCCGGGGCTACCCTTCAACAATCACGGCGGATTTATATGTATTGGGTAAGCTTGATAGGAATCATACTTTTATGTCTGGTGTTACAGACAACAATATTTGGTAATTTTTTGGGTATTGGGGGTGTAAAACCTGACCTTCTGCTTATCATTATTGTCTTTTTTGCCTTCAGAAAGGAACAACTTCAGAGTGGAATCTTTGGCTTTATTTGTGGTATTGCTGAGGATAGTTTGTCTGGGGGTATGTTAGGGATGAATGCCTTTGCCAAGACCATAATTGGCATAGCTATCTCTATTATCAAGAAGACCTATGCAGAGAAATTTATCTCTATCATGCTATCCCTCTTTTTATTTACCATTGTTCAAGAGGTTTTGATGCTTATTCTTAAAGCTATTTTTGCATCCATTGCACTTGATCCCTTGATTATGATAAAAACTATTCTTATTGAATCAAGTTATAATATGGTGTTGGGAGGGGTCTTGTTCTTGTTATTCAATAAGATTAAGAGATAGGGGACATTCAGGCTACGGAGATAGAAATCGGAAAACAGAAGAATTTGGGTTACTACTCAGCCGATGTTTCTTAACATAATTATTTAACACAGAGAACACAGAGTAAGATGAGTTACACAGAGAGTGATTACAAATAGAGATTAAGCTCTGTGTAACTCTGTTTTCTCAGTGAACTCTGTGTTAAATATAATTCAAAATTCTGACTTCTGACTCGGACACTCCTTTCCTGAATAGTTATGAGGTAAGCTATGATCCAACAACAGCAATCTGATATGGAAGTAGGTTTTCTTAAGCAACGATTAATGGCTATTGCAATGATGGTTCTGATATTGTTTAGTATCTTAATGCTTAGAATTGGCTATCTCCAGATAATAAAGGGTGGATATTTTCGTAACATTTCAGAAAACAATCGAATAAGATTAATCCCGATAACTGCATCCAGGGGGATGATTTTTGACAGAAATGGGGAGATATTAGCCATAGATGAGCCTTCTTTTGATATCTCCATTATTCAACTGGGGTTGCGTAAGAATGATATTGAACAGTCTCTGCTAAACTTGAGCAGGTTGTTGGATATTGATATAGAAAAGGCAAGAAATAATATAAAAAAGAAACATAACAGGCCGTTTGAGCCAGCGGTGATTATCTCTGATGTGGACAGGATTACCTTGGCAAAGGTAGCAGAAAGAACACCTGATTTACCCGGTGTAATTATTCAGGTAACACCAAAACGCAATTATATTCATGGGGAATTGTGTGCTCATGTGTTGGGCTATCTTGGTGAGATCAATCAGAAAGAACTAAAGGTACGAAAGAATTATAAGAGTGGTGAATGGCTTGGAAAGTCAGGGATTGAGAGTGTGTATGACAATTATCTTAAGGGTACAAATGGTGGAAAACAAATAGAGGTAGATGTTCGGGGCAGGCAATTGCAGGTGCTGGGTGTGAAAGAGCCTATGCCTGGCAATAATCTATTCCTGAGCATTGATATGAAGATGCAGCAGATAGCCTATGATGCCCTTGAAAATAATTGTGGGGCAGTAGTGGTTGTAAACCCACAGAATGGAGAATTGTTGGCTTGTGTAAGCAAGCCGAGTTTTGATGCGAATATGTTCTTACATCGGATGAGTGGCAGCCAGGCAACAACCTTATTCACTGACCCAAGACATCCCCTCCTGAATCGAACCATTCAAGCTCAATATTCACCAGGATCAGTTTTTAAGATAGTTGTCGCTACTGCTGCTCTGGAGAATAATGTTATCTGTCCTGAAGATACAATCGATTGCAGCGGAGTATATGAAATAGGCAAGCAAAAGTTTAGTTGTTTTCAAAAGGAACGACATGGGGTTATAGAATTTATAGATGCTGTAACCATGTCATGCAATGTCTATTTTTATCAGCTTGGCTACAAGCTTGGGGTGAGTAGGATAAACGAGTTTGCTAAAAAGTTTGGTTTTGGAAAGCCGACAGGGATTGATCTTCCAAGTGAAAAAATAGGGCTTATTCCAACACCTGCATGGAAAAAAAGGATATTTGAAACAGATTGGTATACTGGGGATACTATTAACTTAAGTATTGGTCAGGGGTATGCCTTGGTTACACCCCTTCAGATGGCTAATTTATTGGCTATTGTTGCTAATGGTGGACGAGTATACCGGCCACACTTGGTAACAAAGATGATTAGTTCATCTGGAAAGGTTATGAATTTCAACCCGGATATATTGGATATTGTTCCTATCTCAGTCAAAAGCAAGGATGTATTGCATGCTGCACTTGAGAATGCTGTTCTGCGAGGTACCGGGCAGAAGGCAATGATCTGGGATATGAGGGTTGCAGGAAAAACAGGTACGGCTCAAAATCCACAGGGTGATGACCATGCATGGTTTGTTTGCTTTGCTCCGGTTGAGGATCCAAGGGTAGCTATTGCTGTTATTGTTGAACATGGGGGGAAGGGTGGAGCGATTTCAGCACCTATTGCCAGAAAAATTCTCCAATATATAAAGATTTCATCCAGGAGAAAAAAAGAAGCCGTGAATCTGCAAACGACAGAGACAGGAATGAAGATAGAGATACCACAAGATATAACGCAAGGAACAACTTCGGATGCGACACAGACACGGAATAGTCTTGTAGTCGAATAAGTCGGATAGTCGAATAGTGAGAAGAGGGCAGCAGGTACGGTGGCTGCCGGATGATTACTTTACTGACCAACTGACATTGAGGACAGAGGGCAGGCACAGTGGCCTGCCCCTACAACAATCACTGAGGTAAGAAATGCTTAATTATAATGTACATCGTGGGTTTGATTACATCATGTTTGGTTCTATTGTTCTCATTGTTCTTATGGGAATTACCATGATCTATAGTGGAACCCATGCCATTGAGTGGGCTAAAGATATTTGGTTAAGACAGTTAGTATGGTTTGGACTTGGGCTGATAGGGATGATTGGTGCCATTCTTTTTGATTATCAACTCTTAGGAAAATATTCCAGGCTTATCTTTATTATTGCTATTATTTTGTTAATTTGTGTGCTCTTTGGACCGACTGTCAGGTCAGCGAAAAGCTGGTTTCTTTTGGGACCCATTTCATTTCAGCCTGCTGAGTTTGCAAAATTAGCTACAATAATTGTTCTGGCAGAATATCTTTCTACCAAAAAAGATGGATTAAATACCCTCTATGATTTGTTACCGCCTATAGGATTAGTAATTGCACCCGTTCTTCTTATCCTGATGCAGCCGGATCTGGGCACAACTCTGGTATTTGTACCCATATTTCTGATGATGTTATATATTATTGGGATACGCACCATATATCTGGTTACTATGACATCAACAGGTGTTCTTGTAATCATTATCACCCTTTTTGTAAGCTGGGTAGAGATTCAACCACAGCTTGCCAATATTGGTATTGTCTCGTTTTTATACAAGATATTTGGGTCTTTTGAATATAGTATTGTCTTTCTGATAGTTCTATTAGCTATTATAGTGGGGATATATTATGCGATAAAGATGTTTCATTCTATAGAGCTGAAATTTACCAATTTTTTACTAAGCTATATAATTATAGGTGTAAGCATGTTTTTTTCCCTGATAGTAGATAGCTTCTTAAAAGAGTATCAACGAAAAAGGATATTGGTGTTTATTGATCCTAATATTGATCCACTTGGGGCAGGATATAATATTATCCAGTCAAAGATTGCCATAGGTTCAGGTAAACTCTTTGGCAAGGGGTTATTAAATGGTACACAGAATCAATTAGGTTTTTTGCCTGAACGACAAACAGATTTTATCTTTTCTGTGATTGGTGAAGAATTGGGATTTATTGGTGCTATGGTTTTATTATTTCTTTTTTGTGTCATTATCTATCGCGGAATATCTATTGCCTTTTCTTCTAGGGATATGTTTGGATGCTTGCTTGCATCCGGAATAGTAAGCATGATTGCAGTGCAGATATTTATTAATATTGGCATTGCCACAGGGATTATGCCGGTTACAGGATTAACCCTTCCCTTAGTAAGTTATGGTGGCTCATCCCTATTTGTTACTATGGTCTCATTAGGGATAGTGCTTAATATTCGATTAAGAAGGTATTTGATGTAGTAGTTCATCCGGTGTTTATCTGTGGTTTTTAGTGAAGATCAAGTAGTACACCGTAACATTAATTCTTGCTAAATTATATAGTATGGCTTCGTACCTATTCAGGCATAAAACATGATTAAGGCAGGGACAAAGGGGTAGCACCCATGGTACCCTGCAGCTACAGTTATTTGTAGAGACTTGTAGCTGCGACTTGCCGAGGGGCTCCCTCCTTGTGGTCGCCTTTTGCATATGTCAAGGATGCTACTATTTGCCTTGCTTTAGCTATTCTTATGCTTGAATAGTTACTACTAAACTATCAGGAATTAATGTTAAGATATGTTACTCATACCTCAATGCCTCTACAGGGTCTAATTTTGAGGCTTTGTTGGCTGGGTACATACCAAAAAAGATGCCTATGCCTACGGCAAAGCAAAAGGCTACAATAATGGAGCTTAGGGATACGACTGAGGCCCATGTCCCCCCCGGCATAGCCTTACTCATCAATTTACCTACCCCTATACCCAAGCCTATGCCTGAAATGATGCCTATGATACCACCAGTCACACTGATGACGACCGACTCGATTAGAAACTGCGTCAGAATATCCAGCCTTTTGGCACCAATAGCTTTGCGTAAGCCTATCTCTCTGGTGCGTTCAGTAACCGAGACAAGCATAATGTTCATAATCCCAATCCCACCCACCAACAAGGATATAGCCGCAATACCACCTAACAGCAGCTTAAAACTCTGGGTA
>JBDRAP010000283.1:0-4586 GCA_043823615.1 bacterium | reverse complement strand
GTGTAAACACTTAGGGAAAATAATTGTGAGCGATAACTAAGGTGATTGCAAATGAGAATCTGACAAGGATTGTATTAATGGATTTACACCCTTTGTGGTTCTTCTTCTGTAAATAATGTTGCACTTGCCTACTGGCATGTGCGCAGGCTAAAGCCTGCGACTACCACTGATAACTAAGACATTACTGATATAGTTACAATTTTTCTTGACATCTATTGATGTATACTGTAAAATATGGCAACTATTCAAGATAAGCATTCAGGTAGTTAGAATTCTGACTCCTGTATTCTGTATGGTGGTGTTTTCAGATGAGAGGTTTTACACTCATAGAAATACTGGCTGCGTCAGGGATACTTGCAGTACTTGCTATCCTTATTCACGGCTCATTCAACATCTCTGTCTCTATCTGGCAGAAAAGGCAGCAATATATTGAACAGGAACAGGATGCAAGGATAAGCATGGATATATTAAGGCAAAAGATTTCATGTGCCTATCGTTCCCCATGGCACAAGGAAACAGGGTTTGATGGCAGTCAGCATGAGATTAAGTTTAATGCAGCTGGTTCTGATGGAATATCAAGGGTAAGATTTTATCTTAAGGATGACTGCCTTTGGCTTGAGGAGATATTTGGTATGGACACAATTGCCAGAGGTGCTGCCTCACCATACAAGTTGTGTGATGGGGTAACAAGGTTTGATGTATATTATGGTCGTACATGGAGCAGTAACTGGTCGCAAGAGGGCCCTCCGCAATTGGTCAAGGTTTGTCTTGGTTTAACACATACGGATATGCCGGAGATGATTGTTCCTGTAAGGGCAGGAAAAGACTATGAATAAGAGTCTGTTGCAAGATAAATGTATTGCCAAACAGCATGGCATTGCCCTTGTCCTTGTATTATGGCTTGTGCTTGCATTAGCAGGTATTGCTTCAGGTTTTATTTATATGGTTCGACTTGAGGCACAGGCAGTAAATAATCAAAAACTCAAGGCATCTGCCCTTGCCTTAGCTGAGGCAGGTATTGTTCACGCTGCATTTTTGCTTAAAAATGATACTACTATCCTTGACTCACTCAATGATGAATGGGCAAAACCAGTAGAGCAGCAATTGGGAGAGGGTACATACAGTGTAACCATTGTTGATGAGGAAAGGAAGGCAAATATTAATTATGCCTCAGAAACGACCATGGTAAAGATTGGAATTCGTCAGGATTTGGCAAAGGAAATTATTGAATATCGTAAAAACAATGGTCTGCTTGATACTATCACAGAGATACGCATGATTAACGGAATGGATAATGATTCATATCGCCTCATAAATGATAACCTTACAACAATGGGTGAGATCAATATTAATATGGCAGACAGTGCTGTTCTTGCTGGTTTGATGAATGGTCTTGGGATAGAGGCAAATAAGGCAGACAGATTGGCTGACGAGATAGTAGAAAGACAACCCTTTACTACTGTTGATAATCTTTCAGAGATTGTCGGTGATGAAATTTATCCTGTCCTCAAGCCGGTTATAACTACTGCTGGCGGAATAAATATAAACACTGCCTTAGAACCCATACTTTCAGCATATGAGGTTGATTCAGAAATAATCCGATCAAGACCAGTTGAGGGAATAGATGAGTCGCTGCAGAAAATCTTCACCATATCATCCAAGTATTTTTCTGTCACAGCCACCGGTAATAACAAAGGTATGTGTAAAACAATCCATGCCATTCTCAAGCGTACAAAAAAAGATGGAAAATGGGAGATAGAGCATGTGTATTGGTTAGAAGATGAGTAATGGCTTTGGGTGGTATTCTTTTAGGTAACAACAGAATTCTGGATACTTGAACGCTTATCATTCTGAAATTTGAAATAGATAAACATTATCACTTGCATAGACAGGGGATAGGGAAGACATAAAGGTTTCATAACGAAACTTCTGTGCTTCATTTTCCCAATGCAAGCAATTAAATTGTTTATTCAGCCAAGCAAGACTATGCTTGTTATAGAGAATATGCGTTATTTTTAGCCCCTTGAGCCTCTGAATCAACTGGTTTATGTCTTTTGATTCCTTGACTAATCTACAAATAATTTCTGTATCGAGTTCACTTGATGTTAAAACATCTTTTTCACAATAATACCTCCTTGGCTCACCAATAAATAAAACCTTACTTCCTTGTGGCAAACATTCATTGATGAATCTAACTGCCTGATAATAATTTTTAACAGGCATTGCTGCTAATAATTTTTCTTCCATTGTTTTATTTCCTAAGTAAAAATTTGGATGTTCCCCAATGGCTGTACAGAGTGTAAAAATATTTAAGATAAGGGCAATAAATATTGGAATTTCAAATACAAGGTTCGGGGTTCGGAGAATATCTGCTTTCTGTTTCTCATCCCTTTTTCTGTTTTGCAGGTTCAGTATAATATACCCTATGATTGGACACAATAAAGCCACACAAGGAAACAAAAATCGTATGACCATAGATGTATTTACCCAAAAAAGAAAATAAAGAAAACAGAAGCTGAACAAGTATTTGATAGTTTTGTCAACATTTTTAATAAAAAACAGGAATGGAAGATACAAAAGAATTATTGGTCCAACAGGAATATCCCCGGTACCCCAATCACAGGTAATAAACATGGGCAATGACAGGTATCTCCATATCCCCAAACAGCTGGGTCCATAATGACTCATCTCTTGAGTAAACCTCTGCACATCAAATCCATCCCAATTTACTCCACCAAATATTCCATAAAGAAATGGATATACTGGATTTCCTGTAAAAATAAAATTTTTAATCAGCCAGGGTAAAACAGGCAATGATGCTGCCAGAGAGAAGATGAATAATTCCTTTAATGATAATCTTTTGGTAGTTACAATGATAGTTACCAAAAGGATGCTAAAACAGATTATTCCAGAGTATTTTGTTCCCATAGCCAGCCCTGCAAAGATTCCTGATAAGGTTAACCAGCAAATATTATGTATCTGCTTAATCCAATGAATCATAGCGTAAACAGCCAATATAATATAATAGGTCAGGGCAAGGTCATTAAAGGTAAAGGTCATAGTAAAAATAACAGAGGGCATACTAAAGAATATTAGGGCGGAATATAACCCTCCTCTTGCACCAAAATAGTCTCTGGTCATGACATAAATACTTAATCCAGTCAGAATACCAAACAAGGGATGAATCAATTGGGCAAATGTATCCCCCCCTAAAATTATCGCCAATACAAACAGCATCTCTGTATTTAATGGATAGTTTGCAAAGACAAGATGTGGGATATTAACAATTCCATGATTTCTGTTGTAAATATCAGGAATAGCCAGATGGTATACAAGGCTGTCAAATAGTATGGTAGGGCCACCAATGGATAGTATTATACCCATGAAAATAATTGCAAACAGACATCCCCCATAGATGACAGCTAATGGGGTTACCCTTGTTTTTTTTATAGCCATGAACAAAGAAGACAAGAAATATTTTATCTCAGTATACGAGCAAAGGAATGAGCATAATAATAATGGATAGAAAACAAAGGGGGAAAGCAGGTGCAGGAAGCCTAATCCTAATGTTACAAGAGAAAAAAAACCAAGCCCAAGCCCTATTGAAAAAATAAATCCAGCATAAGGGCTGTCAAGGTTTATTCGAAATAATTTTAGTAACTTACAGCCTATCCCGGCAGAGCTTAAAAGCAGAATGGTGAGAAGAAAAAAGGTTTGAATGTTATGCGTAATAAATCCCCATGACCAATATCTGTGAATTTCTTGCAGATAAAACAAGCTGAGATTTATTGAGGTACGATGATAGCAGATGAATGCACCAAAAAAAATAGTTGATAGTAGTAAAACAAGGGTTATAGTAATAATTCTGTTGACTCGCATTAGCCCTCCTTGTCTCATGCCTATTTTATTTTTGTCTTCGCTCTTCTGGGGTAAGCAGACAACCTTTTATACAGATGTCGTTGCAATACTCATTGCCACACGGTTCAATATGTATATTGACATTTACACATGGTATTTGTTCCTGAATCTTTTTGGTAATCACAATGGTCAACTGGTGGGATGCCTCAACCGTCATATTGTTTTCCACAATCAAGTGAAATTCTATAAAACGATTCTTCCCTGCTTTTCGTGTGCGAAGATGGTGAAAACCACAAATCTGTGAGCCACATGCTACGATATTGGTGCGAATATATTCGATCTCATCAGCTGACAGACTACTGTCTAACAAATCATGAATCGATTGATGTGTCAAATCATAAGCAGCTTTAATAATCAATACAGCTACCATGATTGCAATCACCGGGTCAATCCAATGAAAATGCATACCCTGCCAAAGGGTCTCGCTTAACCAAATAAGTCCTAACCCAGCCATTACCCCAGCTGAAGTCCAGATATCTGTCTGCAAATGATAGGCATCTGCCTGAATCGCCATTGACTCGGTTTTGCGACCAATATTAAAGAGCAGTTTTGAAATAATAATATTTATCACACATGAAAATAGCATCACTGCCATACCCAATCCTAAAGATTCTACTGCTTGAGGATGGATCAATTTTCCAACAGCTTCATAGATAATCCATCCGGCA
>JBDRAP010000282.1:0-5925 GCA_043823615.1 bacterium | reverse complement strand
TCTGACCGCAACCAACCCCGCAATATGGGCAGATAGTGGTTGTTTCCTTACCGTATTTGATTTTTAATGTCTGGGCATATGCCTTAGCCTGGCTTAAATCAAAGATGTCAAGCTGACTGGCTAAAACCCCTGCGGTTGTTGCCCCGGAAACCTTTAAGAATCCTCGTCTTGTAATCTTCATCAAATTCCTTCACCTTCCTTTTTTTGTAAGCGTTCAGCCGTCAGCTCTCAGCATTCAGTCGGAAAGACAGAAAAATCAAGGGAAAAACAGGAAACAAAAGAATTGCTCCACTACTACTTGTCAAGAATTTTTGGGAATTAATCACCTTAAAAACTGACGGCTGATACCTGAACGCTTACAATAGTTTGAATTCAACCCATAATTCCTATTTCATCACCTCCACACTTCTTGTATCCGTAAGCGTTCAGCCTTCAGCCTTCAGTTTTTACAAGGTATTACGAAGGCGTAATGTCAAGAAGCCTTCTTTCCCTTGATTTTATGGTCTTTGCTGATGGCTGACGGCTGATACCTGAACGCTTACTTGTATCCTTGCTCAGTGGCTAATATATCCAGATAAGCCGTAGCCATATCCTCAATGAAAAGGCTTGACTCTTTCCCTTCCAAAACATTCCTCTCGTCAACCGTCTTGATATATCCCTTACATTTCCGGCAAAAATCTACCCGATAGGAGCTTGAATCCTCTGCCCAGAAAAACCCCAGACAATCCTGATCTTCAGTGTCGCAATAGACACACTTTATCCGGCCAAACTGGGGAAGAGTTGCAACATATTGAATTATAAGGACTGTGGGATTGACTGTGGCAAAGGGTGCATATAGTTTATATGCAGAAGGCAGGAAATTTGTGCATGGTTCAAAGAATTTGAGAGATGCAGTGAGAAGGATTCGGTCTTTCATGTAGCAGGTAAGGGCTAATAGCCGTTCGCCCCTACTGTAGGGCAATTGCGAGGTTTTACACAGTCTGACATCCCTCAGCATGCATCTGTCCGATATTGGGTCAGCATCTGTGGTAAGCCGGTTTTTAACCTATGCCCTCATAAAAAAGACTGCATAAAAAATTTATGCTATTTGGAAAGAAATTTATGCAGGGAGAAAATAGAGATTATGCCAATACACCAGCCGACACCACATCTCATACCAAGCTGCATTCAAGCATATTTCGCAAGAATTACCACAGATTAAAGAGACAGAGGGCAGGCACCTTAGCATGTCCCACATCGTTTACTGAACAAAATGCTATAACAATGTCACCCCGTTCGCTGGCATGTGATGACACGGCAATGCGAAGCGTTCTCTAAAGACATAAGGATGAACCGTCGGAAAACAGAAAATTCAAAGGGTGTAAACACAGGGGGTATTCCCCGCAGACATATGGATGAGGCGAGAAATCTTCCAGTAATTACACCCTTTGAATTGCATTCCCCACAGAGACCGTGGTGGATGAACCGTCCACTGCACATGATGACACGGCAGTGCGGAGCGTTCCTCTAAAGACATGGGGATGAACCTCCCTTATTCAGATATTATTCTCAGCCATTATCTCCTTAAATTTGTTCAGTAAAAGATGTGGGTAAGGATAAGGGCAGGCACGGGGGCCTGCCCCTACGACAAATGTCTCATAAACCATGTAGAGACGCAATATATTGCGTCTCTACTATGTGCCTTTCAGATTTTTTCTGATAATCTGCGTAATCTGCGTAATCTGCGGATTAAATTTTAACTGCACAGGTTGAAAAAATAATTGACAAATATTAATCTCGTGTTATAATTATAATCAATTAATACTCGACAGGCTGTTACGGAATAGGAATTTGGCACGAGAAACATACGACATATTGTGCTAATCTCAGTAGTAGATGTTATATAGTATGGTGTTACTGCTGATTATCAGTTCCATAACAGCCTGTCGGGTAAAAGCTTGCAGTAATCGTAATTATGTGATTGTTTTGCACCAAACTACTCACTCTAAAGCGAGTTACTACAAGCAACAAATATCAAAGGAGGAAAAGAAGAAATGAATTTGCAACAACCAAATGCTAATGAGGCTACAAGAACTTCTAATCGTTCAAGAAGTGTAGTCCCATCAAGTGGGTTATGTACGCGGTGTGTAGATGGTTGCCGTGGTAATTGTGAGATTTTTCAGGCAACCTTTCGCGGTCGTGAGGTCATCTATCCGGGACCATTTGGCGAGGTAACAGCTGGTGGCGATAAAAATTACCCGATAGATTACTCTCATCTTAATATCCAGGGTTATGCCCTTGGAGCTAAAGGCTTACCTGAAGGTGTAGCAGGTAATCCGGATACAGCTACCTTCCCATCGGTCAATACAGAGACTGACTATGGTTGGGACATCAAGGCTAAGATGCGGGTGCCTATTTTTACAGGAGCACTTGGCTCAACAGAGATTGCCCGCAAAAACTGGGAACATTTTGCAGTAGGTGCAGCCATATCGGGTGTTACCTTGGTTTGTGGAGAGAATGTTTGCGGGATTGACCCGGCATTGGAGCTTGATTCAAACAAGAAGGTAAAAAATGCCCCGGATATGGACCGCAGGATTGAGACCTACAAGCGTTATCACCAGGGCTATGGTGAGATATTAGTTCAGATGAATGTAGAAGACACACGACTCGGTGTAGCTGAATATGTCCATGCAAAACACGGTTTGGAAACCATTGAGTTAAAATGGGGACAGGGTGCAAAGTGTATTGGTGGAGAAATCAAGGTGAAGAGTTTGGAGCGGGCACAGGAATTACAAAGGCGTGGATACATTGTTACCCCGGACCCATCAGACCCTATCATTGTGCAGGCATTTAAGGATGGAGCCATTAAGGAATTTGAGCGACACAGCCGACTTGGGTTTATAGATGAAGAGGGATTTTATGCTGAGGTTGACAGACTACGCAAGATAGGTTTTAAGCGAATTACACTTAAGACTGGTGCTTATGGTCTGCGGGAACTGGCTATGGCGGTAAAATGGGGCAGTAAGGCAAAGATTGATCTGCTTACCATAGATGGTGCAAGTGGTGGAACAGGTATGAGTCCTTGGAGAATGATGGAAGAATGGGGTATGCCTTCTCTCTATCTGCATGCTGCAACTTATGAATTCTGCAAAAAGTTGACTGATAGAGGCGAACGAGTACCTGATATTGCCTTTGCCGGTGGTTTTTCCAGCGAAGATGGTGTTTTCAAGGCATTAGCTCTTGGTGCTCCATTTGTCAAGGCAGTATGTATGGGACGGGCACTCATGATTCCAGGCATGGTGGGTAAAAATATTGCTAAATGGATTGAGGATGATGATCTACCCAAAACAGTTCAGGGGTTTGGCACTACGACTGAAGAGATATTTGTTTGCTATGAAGAGGTGTTAAATATCGTAGGCAAAGACGAGATGAAGAAGATCCCACTTGGTGCTCTTGGTATCTATAGTTATGGCCAAAAGATTAAGGTCGGACTTCAACAACTCATGGCTGGTGCACGATGTTTCGATATTGCATCAATTACACGAAATGAGCTTATGTCATTAACCGAGGAATGCTCCAAGGTAACAGGTATTCCATATCTGATGGATGCATATCGCAAAGAGGCAGAGGCGATTTTAGAAGGGTAATCTCTTTTCTGCAACCTTAAAAAAAGGCAGGCAATAAATAATAAAGCCTGCCTTTTTTGTCTTTTTGTCTTGCTGTATTTCTGTGGCTTAATGCAACAGTTGCACAGGTCGAATTATTTTCCTGTTTGCAATCACTGCCTGACCAAGAGAAATCCCGCCATCATTTGCAGGTACCCTTGAGTGAGAAAAAAACAATAAAACCATCCCCTTCAAGATACAGGACAAGCATTTGGTTCAGCATGATACCGCCTGTTGGTAATATCATTGTACTCAGCCTCACATTCATTGCACATCCTGAAATCCCGCATGGTTGTATTGTTGCGATCATAGGGGGTAGCATGGATAATGGTGAATCTTGGTCCACAGTTTGTACAGTTGATAAAGGGATAACCATATCGCCTATTGTTGGGATCCATGAGCTCCTGATAGCAATCACTACATATAGCCATATCAGGGGAGATGAGGGTAAATTCATCCGGACAAATAATGCCCTCCCTTATTTCAAAAGAGGGAGCCCCTCTGGCAGAGGCAGCACCTCCGGCAGAGGTAGCACCTCCGGCAGAGGGAGCCCCTCTGACAACTGTTGAGCAGATAACCGGGAAAAACTCGATTGTCTGCCTCATAATGGTTGCCATAGGTGGTGGTGAATCTAATACATGCTGATAAAATCCATGCACACATTCCTTGTCTCCCTCAACCTCAATAATAACACCCTTGCTTGTATTTGCTACCCAGCCTGAGAGAAGGAATGATTCAGCCAGCCTATGAACAAATGGCCGAAACCCAACCCCCTGGACAATGCCCTCTAAGATTATCCTTGCCCTAACCTGCAACCATCCACCCCCTCAAGAAGAAAGCACCTGCCAGAGATGGATCCCCCTGGCAGGTTTGTCCCTACATTCTAAATATCCGACAATTGAGAATTGACGAAACACTACCGATTCATAACATTTTTTCCTGATTTTGTGGATGAGACAGAGGGCAGGCACAGGGGCCTGCCCCTACAACAAATATCATGAACCGGTAGGGGCGAACGGCCGTTCGCCCCTACTTATTTAACATATCCTTGGCAATTGCTCTCCAGTGAGCATATCAACCACCCTCATGCCACCTATGCGTGTAAGCAAACAGACCATCCCCTCTGGCTTTTCGACAACCTCACCGATAATTGCGGCATTTATCCCGAGTGGGTGTTTCTTCATGCAGGCAAGAACCCTGTCCTTTGCCTCATTTCTAACAATTGCCACTAATTTGCCTTCATTGGCAATATAAAGCGGATCAAGTCCAAGCAATTCACAGACACCCCTGACATTATCCTGAATAGAAATCTTGTCCTCATATACCCTTATCAAAAAACCGCTCTTACTTGCAAACTCATTTAAGGTTGTAGCTAATCCACCACGGGTTGGGTCGCGTAAGGCATGGATATCGTTTCCAGCTTCATCCAGCATAGAGGCAACAAGATGATTCAAAGGGGCTACATCTGAGATAAGATTTGAGCTAAACTCAAGCCCTTCCCGCTGGCTTAATATGGCTATCCCATGGTCACCAATAGTGCCGCTGATGATAACACTATCACCCGGACATATTCTGCGTGGAGAGATGTCTGTTCCCTCAGGTATCAGTCCAATCCCTGAGGTCGTAATAAATATCCTGTCAGCCATTCCCTTGCCCACAACCTTTGTATCACCGCAGACTATTTTAACCCCTGCTTCATCTGCAGCCTGCTTCATGGATCTTGAGATAACCTTTAATTCGTCTATCCCCAAGCCTTCTTCGATAATAAACGATGCTGAAAGATATAATGGCATTGCCCCCATCATGGAGAGATCATTTACTGTGCCGCACACAGAAAGCCTGCCTATGTCCCCGCCAGGAAAGAATATGGGTGAAACCACATAGGCATCAGTGGTATAAGCCAACCTGCCGCCAGCTACCTCAAGCACAGCACTGTCATTTAACTCATCCAATATCTCATTGCCCAGCTCTTTTAAGAATACATCCTGAATCAGTCGTTGACTGAGCCTTCCACCTGAGCCAGGGCTAAGTAAGATTTTGTCAAATTCCATTTCATCCTCCAGTATCCCTTAGTTATCGGTAGGAATTGGTAGTCGCAACTGCCAGGGGTGCTACCACCTTTAGGTTGCGTTATTTTACGCAGCGCACATGCCAGTAGCAAGTGCAACATTATTTACAGAAGAAGAACCACAAAGGGTGTAAATCCATTAATACAATCCTTGTCAGATTCTCATTTGCAATCACCTTAGTTATCGCTCACAATTATTTTCCCTAAGTGTTT
>JBDRAP010000281.1:0-5208 GCA_043823615.1 bacterium | reverse complement strand
TTGGACACCCCATGGCTCCTTGCGCCAAGACTGTACGGAACCTCTGCAAAAAGATAACCCTTCTTTACCGTCCTTATCAAAATATCAGTCTGGAAGAAAAAGCCCCTGCTTCGATAACCCAGCTCTTCCAGGATTGACTTCCGGTAAAGAACGGTTCCATTCGTATAATTAAAGTATACCAGAAAGGTCGAATTAATAATAAAGCGATAGATAAAAGAGAGAGCATTTCTGAACAGCGATCGCGTCTGCTTATTAAATACAAAGGGAATAACAATATCCACATGTTCGAGCAACGTGTAATATCGCATTATTTCCCAGGGATCATTCTCGTTGTCTCCGGGCATCATGCAGACATATTCTCCCCTGGCATCGTCAACACCATCCCAAAAAGAGGCCCCTATCCCTTGAGGAGTCGCATGGGTCATCATTCGCACACGACCATCGCTTGCAGATATTTCCGTCACGAGGTCCATTGTTTTGTCTGTACTGCCATCATTGATGACGATAACCTCGCCGTCAATATTGAAATCCTGAAAGGCCTCCAGAGTATTGCTAACGGCAGCCAGAATATTTTTTTCCTCATTGAGGGCAGGCATAATAATGCTTAGGGCCACGTTTTCCATCTGTGCGTTCTTTTCAATCAGTTGAGTCTTTTTTTGTCATACTCTCATATATCCAGACTTCGGATCACAGATCCATTTCTCAACGAGCTGCTGAAAATCAACTTGAGGGTTTTCGTAAGGGTCAAATACCTTCATATGTATCAGATCCATGATTTTCTTGTCATCTTCTCCGCAACAATGGGAATCTCCAAGAAACCTGAAATAATTATTTACCCCTGTAGCGATAAATTTAACATTCAGATTCTGCATGACCACATCATTTCTTATCTGTTCGAGAGCGCGAAAGACCAAGAAATTTACGATTGAATAGACAACCGGAATCAGGCCTGTCATGGCCATGCCCGCAGCAATCCCAACAGTCCCTTGTTCCATTATACCCATATTAAAAATTCTATCCGGAAATTGGTCTCTAAATCCGTCGGTAACTCCAAAACCCATATCACATACAAGTAGGACAATCCTATTATCCTTTTCTGCATAGGGGATAATGCTGTTTACAATATCCCCCCTGAAATTCTTGATATTATCATTCATAGCGGCTCCCCATTTTCAACTCATCTTCAGTGGGTAGACGAAAATGGAACTTTGGAATATTCTCCATGCATAGTAGCCCATAACCTTTAACAGTGTCTGCAATCAGAACCTGCGGAGTGTTGAGTTTTTCTTGATTCCTGAGCCACTTTTCAATGACCGAAATGATTTCCTCAGGGTTATGTCCATCGCAGGTTTCCACTTCAAAACCAAACGCATTCATTTTCCTCTGAAGATCGTCCTTCCTTCCCTCAATAGTCAAGATTTTGTCAACGAAATCCATGGCCTGTAATCTGTTGTTATCTATTATTACGGTCAGGTTCCAGAGTCTATGCTTGGCCGCAAACTGAACCGCTTCCCAATTGGAGCCTTCCTGCATTTCACCGTCTCCTACAACACAATAGACCCTATATTTCTTGTTCTGTAATTTTGCCCCAAATGCTATTCCAACAGCCATAGGTAACCCATGGCCAAGGGCGCCACAGGAAACCTCTATCCCGTTCTCTACTGTCCCTTCCAAGCATCCTGACAGATAACTGCCTCTGTAAAAAGAAACCCAGTCCTCTCTGTCTATATACCCCTTATCTGCAAGAATTGCATAGAGCCCATAGCAGCCATGTGCCTTGGAAAATATTAATCGGTCTCTGTCCTCCCACAAGGGAGAATCGGAAATATTCATTACCCCATAGTAGAGTACTGTCAAAATATCAATGCAAGACAGAGAAGGAGCAATGTGGCCTGCCCCATTCTTAACCGCGACCTCTATTACATCTTTCCTTATCTGATTGGCCTTCTTAATATAATCTGTCATTTCACACCTTGTTATAGGATCTATCATTTTTTACAGCAAACCAGTATCTTCCTGACCAAAGTTGTACCTGAGCTCAATTCCAGATATTGAAGGGGGACCATTGTTTTCGATTCTTACGTCAAATGTGGCAACCTTTCTTGCCCCCAAACACTTCGATCTGACATTGAATTATCTATTCTTGTAAAATCTCTTGACCAAATCTATCACATAATAGAGCTGGTCCTCTGTCAGATATTGGTGTATGGGCAACGTGAGAATCGACTCGGATTGTTTTTCACATACAGGAAAATCACCTTTTCTATAACCCATACTCCGGAATGGTTTCTGCAGGTGTATTGGAATAGGATAGTGTATCTTTGTCTCCACACCGTGATCATTTAAATAGGTCATCAATTGGGCCCTGTTTTTTGCCTGAATAACGTAGGTGTGAAAAACCTCTAATACGTGGCTCGTTCGAGGGGGCAAGATAACAGAATCACCCAAGTCTTTCAACTCGTTATCGTATATCCGGGCGTTTTTTCTCCTCCTCTCCGTGACTGAGGCGAGGTTCTTCAAAACATGGTTGGCTACTGCAGCTTGGATCGTATCCAGCCGGCTATTGTATCCAAAAAATTCTATTTCATCTCTATTCTTAAGGCCATGGTTCCTCAGCAGTTTCACCCTTTCATAGATCTCCTGTGACGATGTCACAAGCACACCACCGTCTCCGCAGACATTGAGATTTTTGAGGGGATGGAGGCTGAAGCAACCGGCATCGCCAAAAGACCCAACAACCTTTCCGTCAATGGATGCACCCACGGCCTGTGCTGCATCCTCCAACACATAGATCCCGAAACGGCGTGCTATCTCCATTATTTCAGGCATATTTGCAGGGTTCCCTGTAAGATGTACTGGAAGGATGGCCCGCATCTTTTTAGTGATAGCCCCCTCAATCAAGTCAATATTGATATTGTAGTCCAAGTCCACATCAACGAATACAGGCTTTGCGCCTGTGGCCACTATTGCACCTGCCGTTGCAACGAAACTGTTGGGCGCCGTTATTACCTCATCCCCCGGCCCTATCTCAAGGGCTTTCAAAGCCAAAAAAATCGCATCCGTCCCCGAATTGAGGCCCAGGGCAAAACGAGTCTGGCATAATTTTGAAAAATTAGACTCGAAGCTTTCGACTTCCTGCCCCATGACAAACTGACAAAGCTCAAGCTGCTTCTTAATAGCTGCCCAGAGAGCTGGGTCATCAAATTGTCTTTGAAGATCGAGGTACTTAACTTCCATGATCCACAGATTACACAGATTTACACAGATTTTTCAAAACATTCAATCTATGAGTAAAATTCATGTATTTTTTTGATCATATATTTGATCTGTTCCTCCTCCAGGTGCTGATGAACAGGCAGAGTGATTATTGATTTGCATTGTGCTTCAGCCACCGGAAAATCACCCTCCTTGTATCCCAAGTGTTTTGCAGCTTCCTGAAGATGCAAGGGGATCGGGTAATGGACTTTTGCCTCAATCCCGTTTTCAATAAGATACGATAGAAGTTCATCTCGGTTTTCAACCATCAGCATGTACAGGTGATAAACATACCGCCTGTTCTTTTTGCGCTCGGGAATGGTTATGTAGTCCGTAAGATCATTAAGTCCGGCATCAATCTTGTTGGCCCACCTGATCCTCTTCTCTGTAATATTTTGGATGTCTCTGATAAGGTGATTCCCCACAATTGCCTGCAATGAGTCAAGTCTCGAATTATACCCAAATATCTGAACCTCATCCCGATTCTTGAGTCCATGGTTTCTCAAGAGAATCAGCTTATCTCGTATCTCTTCGGAATCCGTTACAATGATACCACCATCACCCCACACATTCAGATTCTTCAGCGGATGAAGGCTGAATCCTCCAGTAATGCCGAAGGTCCCGACACACCTGTTATCGATGCTTGCGGAAATTGCCTGGCATGAATCCTCAATAACAGGCAGACCATACCTCTCTGCAATCTTTATAATTGCTGGCATATCGGCAGGGTGACCTGCATAATGAACCGGCATAAGTGCCCTGGTCTTTGAGGTAATAACATCTTCAATCAGATTCGGATTGATGGTATAATCATCCAAAACATCAACAAATACCGGCTTTGCACCCGCCGCCACAATAGCCCCTACCGTGGCGATAAATGTGTTGGGCGTTGTGACTACTTCATCACCAGGCTGCACGTCGACAGCCTTGAGAGAAAGAAAAAGGGCGTCTGTCCCGGAATTCACCCCTACTGCGTAGGTTGCACCCAAGAGCTCTGCAAATCTCTGTTCAAATTCCTCTACTGCCCTTCCCAGAGTATAATCACCCGATTGAATCAGTTCATCAAATTTGTCAAATATTGCACCATGGTCCTGAAACTGTTCTTTGAGATACGAATATTTCACTTCCATTATAGATCACCACCCTATTTCAGGCCGATTGCCTGCATCGTTTTTATATTGTAATATCTGATATCTTCCATTGGATCAGGGATTTTGCCCGCTTCAAAGGCCTTTTTCAGGTCTGATACGGCTTCTTCAATCGTATGCCTCGCTTCAAACCCGAGCTCATCTCTAATTTTCTGGGAGGAGACATGATAAGAACGAATATCATCAGTGGGAGTAACATTTATTGGTAAATCAGGGTCAATTACCTTTCTTACCATTTCTGCAATTTCCCTTACCGTATAATTCTCATAGCCAGCATTATATATCTTCTTCTGAATTTTTCCATCAGGCAATTCAAGCAATTTGACGTACAGATCCGTCATATCTTCAATGTGGATATTTGGCCGCTTCTGTTCACCGCCGAATACCGTTATCTCGCCTTTGTTGACGGCATGGTTTGTCAGGATATTTACTGTGAGATCAAGCCGTAAGCGTGGCGAATAACCGCACACTGTTGATGGCCTGATAATGGTTACAACAAAATCGTCTGTAGCCGCCGCCATCAAGGCCTCCTCGCATTTGGCCTTGTATTTTGAATAATCGGTCAGTGGCTCAAGTGGCAGGCTTTCAGTAACCTCTGGCACCTCTTTAATTCCATATACACTTGAACTTGACGCGTAAATAAAGTTTTTTACGCCATTTTCTCGGGAGATATCCACCAGGTCTACAAAGGCATCGTAATTTATTGACTTCCCTAATGCCGGATCAAGTTCATAACTTGGGTCGTTAGAAATACACGCAAGATGAATAACCGTGTCGTAGCCTTCTGTTTCTGATCTTAGCAAGT
>JBDRAP010000280.1:0-2073 GCA_043823615.1 bacterium | reverse complement strand
AATAAAACTAATGGGTCGACCACGAATGAGGTAGTCGCAACCTTTAGGTTGCGTTATTTTTACGCAAGCTGAAGCCTGCGACTACCAAAAACACCAATGATTTTGATGCAATTATCCACAACCGCACAGGTCGAAATAATTTATAACTACTGTAGCGTTTCATTAAAATCTTTACAATCTGTCATTTCGACAGGCTGTTACGGAACTGATAATCAGTGGCAATACCCTACCATATATAGTATCTGCTGCTGAGATTAGAACAATATACTGTATGCTTCTCGTGTCAAATTCCCATTCCGTAACAGCCTGTCGATGTTCAAGTTTTTTCTCGACGCAACCTCGAGGAGTACTCGATCTTGTCATCTCGAGGAGTACTCGACGAGAGATCTCAAGAACTGAGTGAAAATAATAAAAGTTATGGTGTAGTGGTTTGAGATTTCTCCCTTCGGTCGAAATGACAAAGAAGGGTCGAAATGACAGAGAGTGGGTGTCCGATTTCTACACAGGTTAAAAAACTTGAATATCGAGTATTACAATATATTGGGAATTCTTCTCCAATTCTCCCCTTTCTCCTTCTACTTACACATCTTTCTTACTAATTACTGACCAATTACAAATATTACAAAAAAAAACATAATAGTTCACCGCAGAGACGCAGAGGCACAGAGAATAGAAATTAATCAGATTTTGCCAATTCATGATGCCCAGATTCTAACCTATCTAAAGATGAGGGATGGAATCAAGCGTAGGGACAATAAACTTTTAAGTTTTTCTCTGTGTCTCTGCGCCTCTGCGGTTAGCTGAACTGTTACAAAAAAACTATTGACATTTTTCAAATAATGTGTTACACTTTTTAGAAAAGTAACATTTATCAAGGGGAGGAATATTATTACCACAGCAAGACACCGTGAAGGTCATGGTTTATGGAACATATACTATTCAGGTATCCGGGAGTCAGAATTCAGAATGGAGACAGCAACCACAAGAGGAGAGCACATCTGGCAGGGATGTCCCTACGAATGGTTATGCGTCAAATTAAAGTTGACGAGACAATAGGAGAAAAAGATGAAGATTGTATCAATCATGTGGCAGAGTTACCTAAATATGCTTGTCAGGGCAAGCAAAAATGTAGACTTTGTAGAGTTTAAGGGATATTCTGCGAAAAGGCTACAGGAAGAGCCGAAAAGGCTTGAGGCAGCTCTTGAAGAGGCAAAGAGCGCAGACATCATCTTTCTGTACCGTTCAACTGAGGGATTCTGGGAGACGATTGAGAAAAGGCTTCAGGAATTGGGTCAGAAGATTCCCATTGTCTGCATAGGATATGACCCATCCTATTGGATGCTTTCTACGGTTAAACTTGAGGTGATAGCTAAGGCTTATTCTTATCTTGTTATCAATGGTGAGGAAAATTTTACCAATATGCTGCGGTATATTGTCAGAGAGGTTGGAGGGCTTGATATTGAGGTGGAAGAACCAAAACCTGTTCCATGGGAAGGGCTGTATCATCCTGATGCACCAGGTATCTTTGCCAAAATTGAGGAATACTTAGACTGGTACAATTCTCACAAATCCACAATCTGTAATCGGCAATCAAAAAGTACTGTTGGCATCCTTTTCTCCAGGCACTATTGGGTAAATGATAATCTTGAGTTAGAAAATACCTTGATTCGACAGTTAGAGGCAGCAGGATTAAATGTCATCCCTGCATTTTCATACTCTGTTAAGGATAAGGATCTTGGATGTAAAGGTAGTACTGAAGCTGTCTGTGAATATTTCTTAAATCATGATGGCACTCCACGCATTGATGCCTTTATTAAACTTCAATCCTTTTTCCTGAGTAGTTCTCGTGATAAAGAATTTGATGATAAAGGGGTTGCCCAGGATGGTGTTCAGATATTAAAAAAACTGGATGTACCGATATTTTCACCCATAACCTCATACAATAAAACCATCGATGAATGGAAGAATGAGCCACAAGGGCTTAGCACTGAGATAGGCTGGTCAGTTGCCCTGCCTGAGTTTGAAGGGGTGATTGAACCAATTATTATAGGTGGTGCAACTAAGGATGGTGAG
>JBDRAP010000279.1:0-4484 GCA_043823615.1 bacterium | reverse complement strand
TTAAAGAGCTGACATATCAAACAGGGATGGAATTGGTTAAACCAATAGAGGGTGAAATTAAACAGTTGAAGACAAGCTATGATCGATTGCTGGAGGATGTTGAACAAAAAATAAGTGCTGATGATGTGGAAACAAAGATAGATGTTGTTCAAAAAAAGAATAAGGGATTAGAAAAGATTGTAGAAAATATAGACAATAGATTGGTTTCACTTGATTCTCTGGTTTCGTCTCTTTCTCTTTTTGAGGGTAGTCAGCCCGGAACCAAGACTCAATTAAAGGAACAGGTAAAACCTGAAGTTGAAGAAAAGGTAAAAAATAGCAGAGAATACCTTTACGCTCAAATCTATAAGATGTCTGATGAGGGATTAAGTATTGATGAAATTGCTCAACAGACTAAAATGGGTAAGGGAGAGGTAAGGTTAATTCTGGGATTGAGAAAGAAATAAGGCAAGCGTTCAGCCGTCAGCTATCAAATATCGTTCCTAACTTTATAACTTCCTATGACAGGGAGGATCTCTTCTTTTATGCCGTAATGCCTTGCAAAAATTGAAGACTGACAGTTGAACGCTTACATTGAGAGAGCCCCATCTGGCCGCAGCAGCAAATCACCATAGTAATGGCAACCACCTGTGGTTGACCTCTGAAGAGGGCAAATGTTCACCACACTATTACTTCTCACCATTCCATTGGGTATCATTCTCACAATGGTTATTATGACCATTCATCGTACCAATTTCTCAGATATAAAAATAGGAAAAACGAAACAATTACCTACAATAGCTAAGATAGTAACAATTGGCAGTTTGATTGTTATCATAACCATTTGTCTTGCATTCCTGTGTTTTCTGATGATACCACCAATTCCAGAAATAAAGATAGGATATATTGATAAAAATATGAGTGAAGGAATTCTCTGCTCAAAAGGCAGAACAAACTGTCTGTTTAATCTATATTATAGACTGTTTTATAAGGTTGGGGTTTATGTTGAACACCCTGATAAGCCGGGTATGTTATCCCGAGTTAAAAAACATGTAACTAATCTTGATTGGTGGAATGGAAAATGGAAGATTCAGGGAACAAATATTAAAGGCTCAGATACTATTCATGTTTTTCTGATCAAACGAGAAGCTGTACGAAACAATAAATATCATGCTAATCTTAAAAAAGAAAAGGGTTATTTTATGTTTGAAAACAAACAAATCCCCTATGGAAAAGATAAAAAGGCGGAGATTGTTGATTGTGATAATAGAATATTGGAGTAAACTTAGCTAACCAATCAGCAATTCTCATTTTGAAATGTGTAAGGTGAGAAGAGAAAAGGGAGAATTGAGTAAGTTGAGTATGTTAAATGCCTTAAGTTTTGATGTTGAAGACTGGTATCAGAGTATTCTTTCTATCCCTTTTGAGCAATGGGATGAATATGAGGATAGGCTTACACCAAACCTGAATAAAATCTTACCTATATTGGATGAACATCACATCAAAGCTACCTTCTTTATCCTGGGTTATGTTGCCAGAAAAACTCCAGAAATAGTGAAGATGATACACCAGTCAGGTCATGAGATAGCTGTTCATGGATATAATCACAGGCTATTATATCAACTTACACCTGATGAGTTCAGGGAAGACCTGAAAAGGGCTATTGGAGTAATTGAAGAATTAATCCAAGACAAGGTAATAGGCTACAGAGCACCCTATTGGAGTATTAATAAACACTCGTACTGGGCGTTAGAGATTATCAGACAGGAAGGGTTAGTGTATGACTCAAGTATCTATCCTATAAAGACCCATCTTTATGGAATGCCTTCCTCTCCACGGCATCCCTATCTAATTGGCAACATAGGCGACAAAGATGGCAGCTCTCTTATCGAATTTCCACCCTCTACCATCAGACTATGCGAAATTAATCTTCCCATGGGCAGCGGGTTTTGCTTCCGTGCACTTCCATATCAACTGACCAAATGGGGATTAAGCAGAATAAATAAGGAAGGTAACCCTTGCTTGATATGCCTTCATCCACCTGAATTTGACCCAAAGAAACCCAGACCCAAAAAGCTGACCCTCGGTGAATACATACTGCATTATTATAACCTATCTACTACTATGGAAAAATTTAACCAGTTGGTGCAAGGGTTCAGGTTTGGTACGATAAGGGAAGTCCTTTGCAATATGGGGTGGTTGTAAATATTGCAATATGTCCGACAGTCTGATCACCTGATCACTGATTTCCGCTCATTTTTCCCTTAAAACGAGGTTAATATGCTCAGGGTATGTGAATTAACTGTAAATGATGAAATATATTGGGATGAGTATGTACAAGCTTCACCCTGCTCAACACCCTACCATCTGTCAGGATGGAAAAGGATAGTTGAGAAAACCTTTGGACATAAGCCGTACTATCTGTTAGCAAGGAAGGCAGCACCTCTGACAGATGCTAAATTCGAGGCATCAAGTAGCGTTCTTGGAACAGTCGAACCCCAAGCTACAAGCCCTGCATCTTTGGGTGAAAGGGTTGTTGGTGTCCTCCCATGCTTTTTAATCAGGTATCCCTTCGCAGGATGCAGCTTGATTTCACTTCCATTTACCAGTTATGGCGGAATATTAGCCGATAATTCTGAGGTTGAACAGGAACTGCTTAGTGAAATGAAGCGGATAGCCAATGCACTCAATGCAGATTACCTTGAACTGCGGAATATCACCCTAAGTAATGCGAAGGATTTATGCCTTAAGGATATTTATGCAACCTTTGTTATGGATATAGAAAGTGATTTAGACAGCATGTGGGACAGACTTCTCTCAAAGAATCGTAATATGATACGAAAGGCATTAAAAGCAAGTCTGACGGTTGATATAAACAGGGATTATCTGAAAGATTTCTATCCTTTATTTGTCCGCAGGATGCGTGATCTGGGAACACAAGTGTATTCACTCAATCTCTTTCGAAATATCATGGAGGAATGGAAAACCGCTACTATCTTAGTGATTAAAGATCAGGCTGCGGTTATTGCCACCGGGTTATTAATTCCATTCAAGGATACCTTGTATAATCCATGGACAGCCTCGAACAGGAATTTTCTGGACTTAGCTCCTAATAATCTGTTTTACTGGGAATGTATAACATATTGTCATGAAAATGGCTTATCCCATTTTGACATTGGCCGCTCAATCTGGCATTCAGGAACATTCAATTTTAAGAAGAATATTGGAGCGACACCCAAACAGCTCTATTATCAATATTATTTGAATAAGGCTAAAGATATACCCAGTATTGATGTCAATAATCCGAGATATAAGGTGTGCATAAAGATGTGGCAAAGATTGCCGCTATGGTTGACAAAGATGATTGGACCAGGGATAATAGGGCATATCCCCTGAAGTATTATTGTAAGCTATCAGCAAAGACCATAAAATCAAGGCAAAATGAAGCGTTTCTAACTTTACGCCTTCCTGTGCCAAAGGGGCTACCTCTGCCAGAGGGGCTCACTCTGCCAGGGGTGCTACCCCCTTTTATGCCATAATACCTTGCAAAAGCTGAAGGCTGACTGCTGATAGCTGAACGCTTATGTATTATTTAGTAATTCCATGGTCATTCTTCCAATCATTATAAAGGGTAGGGGCAGCAAGGATAATTAAAAAGAGTACAACCATTCCAATGGATAAATATATACCTATCATGGTAAATCACCCCCTTCTCGTAATATTAATATCCCTAAGGAAAAACAAATAGCAGTAATCGTACATCCTGAAATTATTATTATCCAATTTATTTCTCCGGTAAAAGTTGGCAAAAAGTAACTTATTGCCATAGCAGTAAGTGTAATTTTACCTATATCAATAAATATTTGAGAAAGTGATTTGCGTTGAATTAAGTTTAATCCTTTCATCTTAGTAGGAATTATAACAGAGAGTAATTAAAATGTCAACTGATTAATTTTACAAAAAGCAATGGGTCAGACTACCATATAGAAGTCAAGAATTTTCTTAAATTTTTTCTTTAATATTTTTAAAGACAATTTCCCCTTTCCCCAAAAATAGAGCGATTTCAAGGCGTTTGGGGATAAAGTCAATATTGTCGGATAATATCTTGACATAATTGCTCATAATTGATAAAATAGAAGCAAGAGATAAGAGGTCCTTTCCAATGATTTTCCTCAAAGGATCTACTCTGGTAAATACGGTTTTTCACCAAGCTACCAATTAAGAGTTTGAGGAGGAAAGGAAATCTGTCTGACCCACGGGTTTGCCCCATGTTATTGGCGGATTTTCTCCTCCTCTTAAACACTTGCTCTTTATCATTTATTTAGCTGTATCAAGATTATATCTTCTTGTCTTTATTGATATATGGGCAGTTCCAAAAATACATTTTTCATGAACTACCATTCAATCTCGTTTACGCAAGAAACTACAAAGGGTGTAAATCCTTAAGATGAACCCTTGTCAGGCTCTTCTTATTCGTAATTACCTTCTATTATTGTCGATTATTT
>JBDRAP010000278.1:0-8384 GCA_043823615.1 bacterium | reverse complement strand
TACTATTACCGAAGCAAAGTCGCCCCCTCACGCGGGGGCGTGGATTGAAACGGATTATGTGAGGCTTACTAATCTTAGTTAAAGCGTCGCCCCCTCACGCGGGGGCGTGGATTGAAACGCTGCATGGTTGCCCTGTATCGGCTTCTTTTCGTCGCCCCCTCACGCGGGGGCGTGGATTGAAACCTGCCTGAACAATCTGCACCATCTGTGCTGCGTGTCGCCCCCTCACGCGGGGGCGGGGATTGAAACAGTAGTGGCAGCGGTAGCGGTAGCGGTGAGAGGGTCGCCCCCTCACGCTGGGGCGTGGATTGAAACAGCCTGACATCACCACTCACACCGACACGCAACAGTCGCCCCCTCACGCGGGGGCGTGGATTGAAACACCCCAACACAACCAACAAAGCAACAATCCAACGTCGCCCCCTCACGCGGGGGCGTGGATTGAAACATAGAGGATCTTGGGGCAGGAGGCAAATACTTTGGTCGCTCCCTCGCACATGAGCGTGGGTATCAACTCCAACCATCAATTCTCCCCCCGCCTGCTGTGGTCGCCGTCTCCCATTCTGGATTCTGATTCCTGAATTCTGCATGCCTGAATCAATAATTCTCGGTGAACAATTGTTTGGATAATGACATCACATTCCGTGCAACATTATTTACGCTGCCTCAAAGAACATCCCAAATAATATAGCAAATGACAGTTGGTGTGCAAGAATATCCTGCGGTGGACAGCGTAGGGGTGAACGGCCGTTCGCCCCTACCACAGATGTTCTCACTAACAGGGGCAATGAATGAAAAAACATCAGTCCCATGTTGTTCACCAAAAATTGCTGTGCCTGAATAGTTACGACCTGTGCAATTAGAAATCACCACAGAAACAGGAATTATTTTTGCTTGTCATGATGTATAATGCCACCTGCTACAATAATGCCACCCCTTCGGGGTTTAATTGTAGTTGTTTATTAATTGCTATAATAATGTCAGTCCCTTTTAGGATTATGCAGGAGATGAAAGAAGCTAAAAAACAGGCAATCTTAACCCCGAAGGGGTGATATTATTGTAGTAAACAAATAGAATAAGCAAGCATAACCCTGAAAGGGTGACATTATTGTAGCAAGCAAAACAATAAAACGCAAAAAGCAGACATCATTAATGATGAATCGTAATGACGCAAATTCTAATTGCACAGGTCGAATAGTTGTATTACAAATATTAGTAATGAGTCAGTTATCGAGGGGAATTGGTAGGAATTGGTAGTCGCAACTGCCAGGGGTGCTACCCCCTTTAGGTTGCGTTATGTCACGCAGGCTAAAGCCTGCGACTACCACCAATCACTGACCGATTACAAATATTATAAAAAAATACTTGATTTTTTACTTGAGGTATGCTAAGATTATGGTACAGTTATCTAAATAAAAGGAGAGGGTTATGAAAAGGTTGCATTTTTTCGTTTTTGGTTTAGTTATGGGTACTTGTGTTATTTTCTCAGGTTGTGGACAAGAGGGTACAAAGTCACCAGTTCTTGCCACGGTAAATGGTGAGCAGGTTACTGCGGCAGATATGGATAAACAATTGGAGGAGATGCCGGCTGCATACCAGGAGATGTTTTCGGATCCGGCAAATAAGGAAAAATTACTGACAAGATTGATTAAAGAAAGGCTTCTTCTTCAGGAGGCAAAAAAAGCTAAATTAGAACAAAGAGAGGATATTCAGAAAAAAATAAAAGCCATAAAAGATCAGTTACTGGTTCAAGAGGTAATTAAGTTGAATGTTATTGATAAAATAAAAATAACTAACAAAGAAGTGGCGGCTTATTATAAGGCAAATGAAGAAAAGATACAGCAATATGCTAAGGGTAAGAGTTTTAATGAGATAAAAGGACAGCTTAAAGAAATAGCCCTTCAGGAAAAACAAAATGGTCATTTTGAAAAATGGATTGCAACATTGGAAAGTCAGGCAAAAATCACAAAAAACATGGAACTGCTGAAAACAGGAAAAGAGATTGTTTCTCAGGATAGCAAAAAGGTTTCTAAGAAGGAGATGAGGCGTGCAGGAACACCCACTGGACAGGCTCGTTGAGATAATCGCTAAACTTCGTTCACCAGAGGGTTGCCCATGGGATAGGGAACAGACATCTCAAACCCTTAAGCCTTATCTTGTTGAGGAAACATACGAGGTTCTGGAAGCAATTGATGAGGGTAACCCTGAACATCTAAAAGAGGAAATGGGTGATCTGCTTGCTCAACTGCTCATTCATATTCAGGTTGTTTCTGAACAGGGATGGTTCACCGTTGTTGATGTGTTAAATATGGCTTGTGAAAAACTCATCAGAAGACATCCACATGTGTTTGGGGATTTAAGGCTTGAAAGTGTGGAAGAGGTAATGGTTCATTGGGAAGCAATCAAGCGACGGGAAAAAGGGCTTACCGCTAAAGACATTTCTACTACTACGGACAGGGATAATAAAGAAGCCCCCTGTCCATACAAATCAGTAATCAACGGCATACCAAAAAATCTACCATCGTTACTATTTGCTCATTGTGTTCAGGATAAGATAGAACGGGTTGGCTATGAATGGCCAAAGGCTCAAGAAATATTGAAGAGAATAACTGCTGATACCAATAAACTGCAGGCTGTGGATGATACCGATGCCTTTGAAGAGATAATTAGCGGAATGCTATTTGGCTTGGTTTCTCTGGCAAGACTAAAGAATATCGATGCTGAGGGTATTTTGCGGCGGAAGGTGAAGGGGGTTGTGGAGGGATTATAATTTGTGCAATGAGGTTATCTGGTTATCCCAAGCAATTCTAATTTTAATTACAGAAAGAGACAGAATTATTATTTATCGAGTTCAGCATAGAAAAGATGTATATAGATTGGTGATTAAAAGATGGCATTTAAGAGAGACAAGTTTAACTCATTTTCAAGCTGCTTAAAAACAGTTCAGGGATACCGCTACCCGGAAGCTCGGGCAATTGCTGAGAACTTCATCCTTGAAGAGCGATTAACAGAAGAAAGAGAGGACAGTTATTCAAAATATATCGTATCTCCTGGAAATCTGGAAGATTGGAAATTTTGGCATGAAAACGAATATCTTCCTAACAAAATAAAACTATGTCAAGGTCAAGGAATACCTCAAACATTTACTGATCTAAACAGCCCGAATTTGCTGTTGGAGATGGAACAAGATCAATATCTTATCAGAGTAGAAAATCTTGCTGAGCTTGCAAAGTTATCAAGATCTGATAATGATATAGTCTCGCTGTCAGGTTTCTTCATAAAATTTCTTAAAGATCCCACAGACCAGAGAGCTGCTGATGTTATTGAAGATTTTTTGTCGGATTGCAACAGGGCCCGAGATTTACGGCCGATATTCGTCGGTTTTTGGGGTGAAGTAAAAGACCTTTTGCAGAAAAATGATGATCGCTGGGCCAATAAAGTGCGAGATCGTTTTGGACTTGGGCATTTTAATCCTGAGAAAGGAGAATCTATTCCAGTATTGCTCTTGCGATATAGGGTTGCTGATGTGATTGCCATGAAACCTGAGGAACGCAACTTTGCTGCCATCCCAACCGTTCTGGACAGTAGCATGAGTCCTTTTTTCTGTCCTACGCCGAAAGGCTGGACAGAGGGGCAAACATTAGATTTAAGAAACGGAGGGGAAAATGACTATGCCTTTAATTGTGAAATACTTCACAGATTTATTGAATATAAGATATCTCATGTCTACCGCTTCGGATGGATCACAGAATCTCCAGGCAAAACCTGTGAGGAAGCCCGTCGGATACACATGAAGTTTCTTGAAAATGACTTCAAATATTTCGATCAGTTGTAGCTAAAGGTGGGATATTGAACTATGATTGAAAAAGATCTTTCACTCATTGAAAAATGGCAGGTTGACTTTGACCAACAACCTATGGAGGTATTGGACCGTCTACTGATAGGACATACCTATATGGGACAGCTCAATAGAAATGATACAGATGAAATCCTTTTTCGCCTGTTCCATATGGCAGCCAAAGACCGTCAAGCTACGCTGGATAAGGCAATGCGGAATTGGCTTGAAAGGTATTGGGAGGATGGGCCGTCTTTTATCTCAACCTCACGGTGGGCAGAGATTTTGCAAAATGCCTTCTCAACTGCCATCCGCCTAAACTTACTCGAAACGCAGGTATGGTTGCTGAAAAACCATACCCGTGCACGGGCATGGCTGCGAGGTTTATACCTTGGACCCGATAGAGACCCTGAGGCTGATCTATTAAGAACTCTGTCGCTTTGCCAACGCAATCAGGACATGTTACCACTCTGGATGAGACTCTGCCGCATGGAGGAAGATAGACCCCTGCATTTTGCCTCTATCGGGTTATTGGGGTTGCGAAAACTGCCTGATGAAAATGGTGAGCCATCTGGTGACCTGCCTTTGGCTGTATTCAGAGGTATCGTAGACTTAGCTAATGCCATTGATAGACAAGTAAGGCAGAAGAAAGAGGGAGAAGCATTTTGGTTTCTTAAGGTTCGGGCGATGATGGCACGCTATCCGCGTTCCTCGCAATACTGGACAGAGAATTTCCTGCTCTTTGTATCGCCAGATAGCCCGGCGGCAAAATGGTTAGGCAAATTGATTCCTATACTTAAAAAAGTGCTGGACAGCTCAGTAACCATAAAAAGAACGGCACGAAGTTCTTTTCGGCAACCATCCAGAGATGAGTTTGGAACCATAAGGGAATTGATAAAAAGGCATCCCTTAAAGGAAGTTCGACCTAAATTAGATGTTTTTTTAGGGGAACATAAATATTATGCCCTTCAAACCGGAGACGCAGATATTTTAGTCAAGGTATTTTGTGAGGTCGGTTATAAAATTTTGAGGCAAGATCCTGACTGGGCATTGGTTTTAGTGGAAGAGGCCTTCATCTGGGCACCTTATAATTCTATCGTGTGGGTAGAACGTGCCAAAATTGAGTCATATTGTGGTAGACAGACACGAGCGCTCGGATTATTGTGGGAAGCCAAGCGTAAGTTTCCTGAAGTACCTGAAATCAGAACTAATCTGGCAGAAATGCTGCGAAAATATGGCAAGGATGATATCGCTGAGATCGTATACCGACAAGCTGTGGAGGATTTTTCAAGGGATGAGGTCTGCCGCAACGGACTCGCAGAGGTATTAAAGGCACAAGGTAAACTTGACGAAGCTGAAGCCGTATACCGTCAAGCTGTGAAGGATTTTCCAAGGAATGAGGTCTGCCGTAACGGACTCGCAGAGGTATTAAAGGCACAAGGTAGACTTGACGAAGCTGAAGCCGTATACCGTCAAACCATGAAGGATTTTCCAAGGGATGAGGTCTGCCGTAACGGACTTGCTGTAATCTGGTTGCTACAACATAAGTGGGAAGACAGTGTTCGTTTACTTGAAGAAACTGTAAAGCGGTTTCCTAATGACCCGTTTGCCAAAGATCTTTTGCAGAAAGTAAAGAAAAAGCAAGAAACACCTGAGGTTCTTTCGGCAGAATATGATAAATTCACTACAGCGATGGCAGAGGCAAAACGAACGCCCTCAAGGGATATATCACCATCTGCAATAGCTTCAAAGCAAGTGATGCCGGCACAAAATAAGGAGACAGTCTATCCCTTGAAGCCAGAAGCCGAGGAGGAAGAGCGAGAGCGAACAGATGCTGTTATTTTCGATGAAGTCTCGCCCGTTCCCCTTACCTCAAAGCTTCCAGCCGATGAAGAAGGGGTGGTCGAAACCAAAATTGGATTGGCAAACCTGTATCGTTGGATTGCCCTGCATGCAGAAGGAGAAAAAAAGGTACGCTATCAGCAAGAATCTGTCACAGTTTGTGAAGATGCACTGGCTAAAAGTCCCAACAATACTTTCGCTCTGCTTGAGAAAGGATTCGGGATGGTGGATCAGGAACCGCAAGAGGCAGAAACTTTTTTTGACAAACAGATAATAAATGGCAAACAGCCACATATTTTAGGGTTTCGTATAGGACATTTACAAGCTAAAACACGGCAAGGCAAAATTGTAACCAAGGAATGGAAAGAGTTGATGAATGAATTCCCAAGCAGAAAAACCCTTATCACATTGGAAAATGCCAGACAAGAACTCTTCCACACTAATGAAACTACATTGTCTATCATGGAAGCCGTGCGAAAACAAGTAGTAACAGACAACATTGATATGTTACCCATAACCCTGCAGGAGAATGAAAAATGGATACGATTCACGGTGGAAAAAAGGCTGTTTACAGGAATTGATCTTAAAGATCCGTTCACAGAGGATATTTTGCCAACAGTATTGGAAAATCATGTACAAAATAATCTCATCTTGCAGGGAATTGTAGAGCAAAGTCTTGTCAATATTTAATCCCAAACAAGAGACTGTCAGAGCTGATTATTTTCACAGTTACCATGCAATCGATTATTAAAGGAGTTGTGTAATCATGATCAAAATCAAACGAGCACTAATAAGTGTTTCAGACAAAATGGGTTTAATCCCATTAGTGAGTTTTTTGACGGATATGGGATGTGAAATTCTTTCTACGGGTGGTACGGCAACGATATTAACTGAGGCAGGGTTCAATGTTATCCCGGTTTCTGATGTTACCCATTTCCCGGAAATGTTGGATGGACGAGTAAAAACCCTTCACCCAAATATTCACGGCGGAATCCTTGCCCAGCGGACACCACAACACCTTAGTCAGCTTGAGGAGCATTCCATTACACCAATTGACCTGGTTGTGGTTAATTTGTATCCCTTTGAGGCAACGGTTTCTAAGCCCAATGTTTCCCTTGAGGAGCAAATCGAAAATATTGATATTGGTGGTCCAACCATGATCCGGGCAGCAGCAAAAAATCATAAATTTGTTGGAGTAATTGTTAACCCAGCCAGCTATAAAGAGTTGATTTCTACTATGAGTGAGAATAATAACTGTATCCCGGAAGAAACAAGTTTCAGGTGGGCAGTTGAGGCTTTTACACACTGTGCTGCCTATGATACGCTTATCTCTCAATACCTTTATCAGCAAATCCCGAATGTTTCAGAGTTTCCGGAGATACTAAACCTTACCTATCGAAGACATCAAGGGTTAAGATATGGTGAAAACCCTCATCAGAATGCAGCATTCTATCATCAGGTAAGCAGCCCTGAGCCATGTATTGCTACTGCCCAGCAGATTCACGGCAAGGAGCTTTCATTTAACAATATCCTTGATTTGAATTATGCCATAGAACTGACAAAGGAGTTTAAGGATATACCTGCATGTATAATCATTAAACACAATACCCCGTGTGGTGTGGCTATATCCAAAAATCAAGCAGATGCCTATCAGCTTGCCTTTGAGAGCGACACTGTCTCTGCTTTTGGAGGGGTTGTTGGGTTCAATGAATGCGTGACCACTGAGACAGCTAATAAATTGGCAAGTATCTTTTTGGAAGCAGTTGCTGCCCCTGATTATGAGGAGAAAGCACTCGAGATATTAAAAGCCAAAAAGGATTTGCGTATTCTTAAGGTTAATCCGCCAAAGCCGGGACCGATATTGACAGAGATTGACATGAAGAAAACCGTAGGGGGATTGTTGGTCCAAAATCGGGATCTCAAGCAAATATTACCAGAACAGTTAAGGGTGGTTACACAAAGGATACCTACTGACGAGGAGATTACTACCATGATGTTTGCATGGAAGGTATGCAAACATGTTAAATCAAATGCCATTGTGCTTGCTCAATCTGGTAGAACGGTTGGGGTTGGACCAGGTCAGACCTCAAGGGTGGAATCTGTAAAGATTGCTGTTGGCAAGGCAGGGGATAAGGCTGTAGGCTCATGTTTAGCTTCAGATGCCTTTTTCCCATTTCCTGATGGGGTAGAAGAGGCAGCAAGGGCAGGAGTTAAGGCAATTATCCAGCCCGGCGGCTCGTTGCGGGATGAAGAGACAATTAAGGTAGCAGACCAATACGGCATAGCTATGGTGTTTACCGGCGTGAGGCATTTTAGGCATTAATGCGTTCGTATATGTAACTATTCAGATGTGTAATTCAGATGTGTAATAAAGGGGAAAAGGAGAAAATGGGGAAATGGAGAAGGTTAATAGAAATCAGAAGTCAGAATATCCTTAATTCTGTCCTTCTGTATTTTCCCCTGTTCTCCTTTTTCACCATTTCTCCTTATCTTACACATTTCTAAGGATGATTAATGACCATATACCTGAACAATGAGTATGTCCAACAAGAACAGGCAAGATGTGCTGTATTCTTTACTGGTGGGGCATTTGAGACCATGCGGGCATACAGTGGCAGGATATTCAAGCTGTCCGAGCATATCAAAAGGCTTTTTATGTCTGCAAAATTTCTGGGGATGAGTATCTCGTATACAAGTGAAGAACTCG
>JBDRAP010000277.1:0-4745 GCA_043823615.1 bacterium | reverse complement strand
TCGATAGCTAATTTGCATTTTATCGCTGTATTCCTGTAGCTTAATACCACAACCGCACAGGTCGGAATAATCTAACCTCAGACTTTGCGTAAATTCTCTGCGTCTCCGTGTCTCTGCGGTTAGTCTTTACTTCAGACGGGTAAAGTGTTACGCAAAATCAATGAGTTGAGATTCCTCACATTCGCTTAGAATGACACTTTCACCTATTCTGTAACAACCTGTCGATTGCTTCTTTAATTATCTTTTCAGAAATCATGGGTCAACTCCAATTTTTATTGTTGTCTAACGACAAACTGTGTAAAAGTCCTTGCTTCTGTAGCTGTCAATGTCGTCATATTCAGCACCCCCATAAATATCGCACCATATTGCGTGCGTATTATCAAGTCCTAATTTTGCGAGTTATTCGTAAAATAATATGAATAATTATAATTATTGTAATAGTTCACCGCAGAGACGCAGAGGCACAGAGAATGGAAACTAATCAGATTACAGATTAGAAGGCAAGTTGATTTGCCAAAGTATCAAGGTTTCTGTCTTAAGGGATGGAATCAATCGTATGGACAATAAACTTTAAGTTTTTCTCTGTGTCTCTGCGCCTCTGCGGTTAGAGGATTTATTCTCTATCAGAGATTAGCAGCCTGTCATTACGATGCTGCTGGATCAAAGGCATCCCTTAGCCCATCCCCCAAAAGATTAAATGCCATAATAACTATAAAAATAGCTGCACCAGGGACAAGTATCCATGGGTGTTCAACCATATCTGACAGATTCATGGCTGCGGTCAGCATATTACCCCAGCTTGCCTGCGGTTCGCTTATGCCTAATCCCAACAAGGAAAGGGATGCCTCTCCAAGGATATATCCAGGAATACTCAAGGTTGCGGCAACGATTGCATAGGAAAGTGTATTGGGCAGGGCATGTCTGACAATGATAGCGATGTGATGGGCACCCTGTGCCCTGGCAGCCAGAATATACTCTCTTTCACGGACAGATAAGACAATCCCTCTGATAACCCTTGCCATCCCTGCCCATCCGATAAAACTCATGATGCCAATAATAAGAAGATAGATGGCTGTGGTACTCATATCTAATGGAAAGGCAGCCCGAAGTGCAAGCAGGAGATAAAAATCAGGAAAACACATGATTATTTCTACCAATCTCATCAGGATGGTATCAATTATCCCCCCAAAATATCCTGAAATACCACCAATAATCATCCCCAGACTAAAGGAGATAAGTATCCCGATAAGACCAACAGACAGTGATATCCTTGCCCCATAAACAAGACGGGAAAAAATATCCCGTCCATTCCAGTCACTTCCAAAAAGATAAAGATGGGCAGGCTCGTTTACGCCAAACAAATGGATATTGCAGGGGATTATACCCCAAAATTTATATGGCTCACCCTTTAGAAACAAGTGGAGATAATGCCGTTTTGAATCCGAATTAGTGATAGGAATATAGGTTTTTTCATAATATTGATTTAATTTTGTCTTGTATTGATAGATAAAGGGGATAAAGCTAAACCCATCCTTGTCAAAAAAATGAAGGGCAACCGGCGGGTGATATGGTTTCCCTCGATATTCATAGGTAGCAGGGTATGGGGCAATAAACTCAGCAAACAAGGCAATTATATAGAAAAAAATAAGCACATACAGGCTTATCATCGACAATTTGTGCTTTTTAAGCCTGTTAAAGGCAATCCCAATCGGAGAAAGAGATTCGTATTTAATAAGCTCCTTTTTTCTAAACAGCATTTGTTCACCATTCATTACTGCCTGTGCAATTAGAAACAGAGAATATATCCGCAGATTTCGCAGATTAGAAGAAATTGCAAAACAAATTCAACAACTAATGCATAGTGAAATTGCTGAGACATGCTACAGCCTGTGTATGATACTTACAGTGCCTTTCAGATTTTCCTTCCCCATCTCATCTGTAATCTGTGAAATCTGCGAGCAAATCTTAATTACCACAGCTCGAAAAATAGTGGCTGGGGTGGAAGGATTCGAACCTTCGCAATGCGGGATCCAAAACCCCGTGCCTTACCGCTTGGCGACACCCCAATAAAATAAACATTCAGCTAACCGCAGAGACGCAGAGACGCAGAGTATGGAAATTAATCAAATAACAGAGATTAGAACAAAGAAAGCCAAAGAGGAAAAATCTGTAGTCTGTCATCTGTGCTCTGTAACTTGATTTATTCTCTGCGTCTCTGCGGTGAACTATTCCCATTCAGCCATCAGCATGCTGCTGGCTGACACCTAATACCTACCAATTAAATGAATCATCTTCATGATTATCGCCATTTGTATTATTATATGCATCCAGCACCTTGCCATGAAGCATATCCCTGATATCAGCTGTTATTGGATGAGCGATATCCTTAAATACACCATTTCTTGTAAGCCTGTTGGGCATAGCAATAAATATTGAATCCTGTCCTTGAATCACCTTAATATTGTGTACTACAAACGCTTCATCAAAGGTAATAGATGCCCATGCCTTTAATTTTGAATCATTTTCTACCTTTTTTACCCTGATACTTGTTACTTCCATGGTATTTTTATGCACCGCCTTCTTGAAAGATTTAGAAAGTAGCACAGGCTTCCAGCCTGCATACAGGCTGAAAGCCTGTGCTACTATAACGCAACTACTGACTTAACAACAAATATATCCCGATTGTCCCTTTCAAGTTTACAAACCACATTATCTGCTTCTTCTTTACTCCCTGTTATCCCAAAGACACAAGAACCGCTTCCTGACATTAATGTGGACAAACAGCCGGCATCCATTAGCTCATCTTTTATTGCCTTGATTTGAGGATAATGATTCATGGTTACATCCTCCAGTCTATTAGAGAGTCCCTTGGATATATCCATAATATTATTATGTTTCAATCCATCTGCTATTATTTTAACTGTTTTTGTCTGATTTGTCAACTCAAATTTTATATTTTTATACACCCACTCAGTTGGAATATTAATCTTTGGATAAACAAGGACAAACCAAGCATTACAAGAATTGGGCAATGAGGTTATTTTTGTCCCAATCCCTTCAGCCAGACATGTTCCTCCAATAATAAAAAATGGTACATCAGCCCCAAGCCTTTCCCCAATCTGCATCAGCTCCTGTTTACTTAAGTTAAGTTTCCACAATTGGTTTAATCCCATCAATACGCTGGCTGCATCCGAGCTTCCACCGCCAAGCCCTGCACCTACGGGAATATGCTTATCTATTTTGATACTTACCCCCTCTTGACAATTAGTATATTCCCGAAGGAGCAATGCCGCTTTATAGGCTAAATTGGATTCTGGTAGAAGGTCTAAGGCAGGGCATTTAAGGCTGATTCCCTCTGTTGTCTCTAAACTGATAATATCATACAGCCCTATTGTTTGCATTATAGAAACGATATCATGATAACCATCCAGCCTTTTATCAATCACATCAAGATATAGGTTTAGTTTTGCTGGAGCATACAACTCTATCATTCCTTGTTTAGAGTCTCCTTTGGCACAAATTTGACTATTTTTTCACCATCTTTCATCATCCCTGTTTTTCTTGCCTGACTTTCAATCTGAACAGGATCTGACCTTAGTGCCTTAATCTCATCCTTAAGCTGGATGATTTGCTGATCTTTTAATTTTATTTCCTTGTTCAGTGTGGCTATCTGACTGTTCATTCGAACAAGGGTGATAAATCCACTTTTGCCAAAGATAAAAACAAAGAAAATAAAAGCTGCTACACTAATAACAATTATGGATCTTCGACGGCTCAGTTCATTCTTTTTTTTCTTTGACAAAAATTTTTTTATCATATTCATAGTCCTCATTATCCGTAACCGTTGATCACACAGAGGGCAGGCACGGGGGCCTGCCCCTACTGTTAAAATTTTATAGCAGTAGACATATTGCTTGTCTTAAAGGATTTTCCCTCACTATCGTAATATTTTTTCACAGAATAAATCATCTCAATATTATCAGACAATCCATAACTTATCTGAGTTGTAAGAGTTATGTTCTTTTTTGACTCTTTTATATCCTTTTGATCATAAAAGGCATTAACACCAATTCGTTGTTTTGTAATTGCAGAAAAAACATTTTTATCTACTGTAAGCTGACTGGTAAGTCTTGGATTACTATTTTTAGCATCCTCGCAATAAAAACCCAAGGCAATAGCTTTCATAATATTAAGGTTTATATTCCCACAAGCAACCTTATTTTTTGTTACGGTTATTGCCGTTGGCATGGGTTTGACCACTTCATAAGATGAATTAAACAGCCCATAAATAAAATTATCATCATCCTGTCTGCATCCAAGCCCCCAATCAGTTCTGAAGGACTCAAGCACACCAAAGCCCCCTTTAATTCCATATCCCATCCCGTTTCCAGCATCCTTTATGTCAGCATAATCTCCATAAAGAGCAACATATTCCTTAAAGACAGGGATGAAAAAATCCATCCCATAAACAGTCAAATTCTTTTTAATATCAGTATTAGTACCTGCTTTTGTATCATTTACATAAGAAAAGCCAATCTCTGTGCCTTGCATAACAGGCATATTGGTTAATGGTTTTACGAAACATCTTAATCCATATAATCGAGGTGAGATAATATCATTGACTATGGTTTCTATCCCACCGGCATTAAGATTAAGATCAATGGTTGATCCCAGGGTTCTTTTATTTGGTGTCAGGGTATTTTTCCCCCTTTTAGTATCTTCCCGGGACATATTTGCATAATCAC
>JBDRAP010000276.1:0-13677 GCA_043823615.1 bacterium | reverse complement strand
ATTCAATCGGTTTGAAATTATACCGTTCCTACGGAACTGATTGATTTGTTTATAATTGTTCTACCGATATTATGTTCCTAACGGAACAATTGTCGGTGTTTTATAAGCTTGATGTAATTATCCACAACCGCACAGGTCGAACAAATTTACTGGTTTGCATAATCCTGTTTTATCCTGTTATCCTGTCTGACAGGATTATTTTTGACAGGATTAACAGGATTAACGGGATAATTTAATATATGGAGTCCGATAAAATAGTTGACATTAGGGCTGCAGGTAGAAGCCGATTACTCATCAGTGTATGCGGGATCAGCAATTCTAATTATGAAAAAAGATTACCGCAGAGGTACGAAGAATATTCGCAAAGAACTATAGAGAAATGAGGAAATTTTCACTATTCGCACCTTTTTAGGTTATTACACCCTTTGTATTCTTTTGCATCTTTTTCGCCTCAAAATGAGAATTGCTGAATTGCCACAGGATATTGAGCAGTTACGATGGCTTAGTGTATTTAGCCCCGGAATAGTTACAATATAATCTTCTTAATAGAGGTGAAAAAAATGAAGCTTGGTATAATTGGCAGCAGGCACTCTGGTAAAACCAGCCTGTTTAATGGACTGACCGGATTAAATGTAGATGTCTCCGGGTATCAAAAGGGTGTGGTAAATATTGGTGTGGTTAAGGTTCCTGATGAGCGGATGGGAAGGTTGATTAATATGTATCAGCCAAAAAAAATAACCCATACCACAATTGAGTTTGTTGATCTTGCCGGCTCATCTGATTCAGATGAGATTGGAGCACAAAGGTTAGGGCAACTTCGGGAGGTTGACGCCTTTGTTCATGTTGTCCGCTGCTTTAAGGATTCTGCTGCCGGTACCCTTGAGATTGATCCGTCCGGAGATATAGAATCCATAGAGCTGGAATTGGTTCTGTCTGATATGGACTCCATCCAGCGAAAAAAAGAACGATTGGAAAAACAAGCAAGATCAGGGGATGCCAAGATAAAGGAACAGATAAAGACATTGGAAGGCTTAAAAGAAACCCTGGACAATAATCTCCCCATTAGAAGCAGAAAGGTTACACAGCAGGAACAAGACATTATTGACGAGCTTCAATTATTAACCCATAGACAAGTCTTATATGTGGCAAATATCGCTGAACAGGATATTCCTGGTGATATATCAGTAAAGATGATTCAAAATATCCTCGGAGAAAATGCTTCAGTTATTGCTGTTTGTGCTAAAATAGAGGCAGAGCTTGGTCAGCTCGAAGAAAATGAAAGAAGGGAATACATGAAAGAGCTTGGCATAGAAAGCTCAGGGTTAGTCAAGCTGATCAATACCTGTTATAGTATGCTTGATCTGGTCACATTCTTTACCTGTGGACCAAAAGAGGTCAAAGCATATCCTGTACAAAGACACACCAAAGCCCCTCGTGCTGCCGGTAAGATACACTCAGACATAGAAAGGGGATTTATTCGGGCAGAGGTAATAAATTATAAAGACCTGATTGCCCTTGGCTCAGAGGCAGCGGTTAAAGAAAAGGGCTTGTTTCGGGTTGAAGGCAAGGAATATGAGGTGCAGGATGGGGATTCGTTCTGCTTTAGGTTTAATGTCTGACCAGTCCGACTGGTCAGACTGGTCAGACTGATCGGACAGAAAACAACACTATCCCCTTTTTCTGATAAACAGGAATGAGACACCTTGTCATGAACCTTTGATATATCTCTTGTTGTGATTTATTGTCCCAATGGAAATAATCAAATTTTTGCGATAACCAGTCTGCACCTGTCTGATTATAAAGGATATGTGTAATCCTCTGCTGTTTCAGCCTCTTGAGTACGGCGTACTCGTCCCTGCTTTTTTTGACTATTTCGACAATAATCGTTGTATCAAGATGAGAATTGGACAGAACCTCCCTTTCACAGTAATAACTCCTTGTTTCTCCAATGAATAATATCTTGCTTTTGGATGGTAAATGGGTATTTATGTAGATAATCACAGGGTAATAATCATCTATGGGTGATTGCTCCTTGAGAAGTTGCTGCCCTGCTGATTTATCGATACATTTCCAGTATGAATTTATCCAGATTGTTTGACAAAGATGATATGTATTCCAGAGGCAGCACAGTATTACCCAAGTTATTACAGTCCGACGCAATGGTAGAGATGCAGCGATGTATCCAATCACTATGGATAATATTCCCATACATGGCAGAAAGAATCGGTCAACAGGGGATGTATATGTCCAGATAAGAAAAAACAGCAAGCAGTAGACAGCCAATAGCTTAAATACTACAGGAAGCCTTTTGATAAGGATGATGCCGGGCAATAGCAGTAAAAATATTGGGCATACGGGTACCCCCTTGCCCTTCCAGTCAAGGCTCAATTGATAGATGCAGACAAATGGCTTGAGATACCAGACAACCTGTGGTCCATAGCCGGCGGTCATCTCATGGATATACCGTATATGGTTGAAATCATTCCAGTTTATGCCTCCAAACAGGGGGTAAAGCATTGGATATACAGGATTGCCTGTATAAACAAAGGCGCGGATAAACCATGGGAGATTGAGCAGGAATGGGATAAAAAGCATCAGACTAATAGAAGTGCCCATACAGAGGCACAGGTTTTTGGCAGGCAGCACCCCCTTTGTGCTTCTGTGTCTTTGCACCTCTTTCCAAATAACGCCCACAAACAGTATCCCTGCACAAATCCCACCAGTATACTTTACCCCCATAGCAAACCCACACATCAAGGCACACATGACTATCCATGGCTTTTTGTCTGTTGTTGTCCAGTTGACAAAGGCATAAACAGCCATTATCTCGTAAAATACCAGTCCAAGATCATTGAATGGCTGAACCATGATAAAACAGGCAAGGGGTATTGAGAAAAAGATCAAAAGGCTGAACCATGCTGTTGCCAGAGGTGCTGCCTCTTCCTGTCCAAAATGTCTTCTTGCCATGCAAAATATTCCAGCACCTGAAAGCAGACCAAACATTAGGTGGATAAACTTGGCTAAGGTATCACCACCAAGCAGCAACCCCATGGTAAACAACATCTCCATGTTCAGGGAATAGTTGGAAAAACAGATGTGTGGGATATAATGAATGCGGTGAGCCTGAATGTACTTAGCCGGCACAGCCAGATGATAGACCATGGCATCATAGGTCATGGTAGGTACAAGCACGAGAATAAACAAGAGAACTATAATCAAGGCAAGCGGTAAGCCGATAAAAAGGGGAGGGGAATGGACACGAGAAAAATGCTGGGGGGGAAAGGTGAGAAAAAGGAGAAAAAAATTGCTGTCCCCATTTTCTTTTGACACAAAAAATGATTATCCCACCCAGTAGAATCCAAAATACCCATGGATACAAACCACCAGCTATGCCTATGCCCAGGGTAATCAAGGAAAGACACCCAAACCCCAAGGCAAGGCAAAACAAGACATTCTCCAGCCTTGATGTCAGCTCAAGCCTGATTCTTTGGATAATAGTTTTACCCAAAGCATAAGAGGCAAGACAGATGATTAGCAGCCATGTAATTTCAAGCAATCTGAGGTCAGTGATAGTCATTTATTTTCCTTATTGAGAATAGTACCATGATTTATCATGGTGATTTGATTAATAACCGCTTCAGCGGTTGCTATGTAATTGAATCTCTTCCCGTACTCCTATTAGTGAGAAAGATTTACATTCACATTGCCAATATTTACACCCGAGCTGCCGGTAACAGTTATATTCTGTTCCATCCTTGTTTTTCTTCTCTGGTTGTTTTTTTATCCCATCCTCCACACTATCAGGCAATGAATTCATGGTCAAGATTTATTGTGGTCGCTCATTGGCAGGGACAAGCACTTGCACAGCTACTTTAACCGTTTGATTGCCTCCTGTACCGCCTCTATCATTTTCTTTACCCCTAATCGCCGGTAGTTTTCTAATGCCTCTTCAAAAAACTTTCTTGCCTGCGGATAGTTTTCAAGCTTCTCTTCTACCATTCCTAATCCATATTTCTGATTAGCAATCGAACTAACATTGCCTGTCTCTTCGGCAATCTTCATCGACTCATGGTAATATTCCTTCACCTTCTCATAATCTTTCTCATCATAAGCAACCTCACCAAGATTACCAAGCGAGGCAGCAATTCCTCCTTCATTCTTTAGCTTCTGATATAGCTCAAGGCTCTCTTGATAATACCTCTTTGCATTCGTATAGTCTCCTTGAGTTTTGGCAAGACTACCCAAGTCTATCAAAGTTGAGGCAACATTTATACTTTCAGCCCCAAAGCACTTAAAGATTTCAAATGCCTCATTGTATAAAGCTTCTGCCTGGCCATAATCTCCTTCTTCCTTAGCTACATTTCCCAAATAACTCTTAGCCGTGGCAATAGACCCTCTGTTATCCAACTCCTCAGCGAGCCTCAATCCCTCTTCAAGTATTCTTTTAGCCTCATCTATCTCATGACGCTGTTGATATATCCAGCCAAGTGAGTATATAGCACATCGAGCATACTCTTTTTTGTCCTCAAGTTTCTTTGCCGCCTCCAGACATCTTTTACCAAGCTCAATCCTCTCATCCCAATAGCCATATTGAGAAAGAAAATTATAAAGTCCATCATTAAATTTAATTACCATTTGCCATTCAGATGACTCATAGCACCAGTTGAATGAGGAGAGGATATTGGCAAGTTTCTTATTCAGCCTCTTAAACCCTTCATGATTCTCATACCCTCCATTTTTTAGTGAATACTCAAGGTAATATTTAGCTACCTTAAGCCCGGCATCTTTCTTAAAAATTGTGTCTTTATCTAACTCCTGAAGAGCAAAGGTCTTTGTTAGAGGAAGGAGGTAATAAGAATCATCCTCTTTATTTATCAAGGAGAGTTTAATTAGTCGGGCTAAGGCATCCTCTAAGTCAAGTTGGTCGGTAATGCCGCTTGTCGCCTTAAGCACCTCCATATTTACCGGTGCAGCAAATACAGCCATAAGCCTGAAGAGCCTGTCTGTATCTCTGTCTAACAACTTGAGTGAATCACGGAAGCAGAATTCTAATAGAGGTGAGTCAACTGCCTGACCCAATCGTTCAATAACCCGTTCTGGTGATAATCCCTTAACACTCATCTGCCCGATTACCCAGACCATAGCCAATGGTATGCCACCTGTTCGCTCGTATATCTTTATCTGCTGGTCAGATGAAATACTCACATCCTTTTTTTTACATTCGTGTGATAGCAGTTGCAGAGCATCTTCTTTTTTCATCTCTTTCAATCTGACTACCCGCTCTCCTTCGCCCAATCTATATCTACTGGTAATTATAATTTTGCAGGTGTTTGGTGTGCGGCGTAAGAATTGACCTATAGTTCCACATTCTTCTTCAGATAGTGTCTCTAAGTTATCAATGATAAGCAAGGTCTTCTTTGATTTAAGCAGGTCATATACATCAAGTCGTTTCTCATCCTGCCTGAGTTTAATAATTTGATATGCACCAAAAACTTTGGCAATTTCATTCAACAGGTCATCAAGGCAGGTCAGGGCAGGCTTTTCTTTCCTAATTCCATCAGCCGTAAGATATGTTGATTTAGCCTCTGTCCAGACAACTACCTCAAATCTCTTTTCTTCCCAACAGCGGTATCCAATCTCCAAAGCTAAGGCAGTCTTTCCTGCACCTCCTACCCCGTCGATTGAGACTATCCATGTTCTCTCCTGCGGGTCAAGTGCAGACATAATCTCTCCCATAACCTTTTCCCTGCCGACAAAAAAGGCTTTAGCCGGTAGATTCTGAGGCTCTTTAGGGGCAGAAATCAAGTCCGGTCTCATGCCTTCTCTTTCTACTACTACCCTGACATTTTCCTGCTCAAGTCTCTTTATTGCATTTTCTTCATCATCTATTTGATGTAAGATATGCAAAGGGGCATTAATGCTTCCGTGTTTTGCCTTTTGTAAATTCAATATTCCAAGACTATTTTTATGAATCTCAAGCTCCTCTTTTGAGAAATCTAAATCCTCAGCCATTTCCACATCCTCCTTTTGCTGTTTTGCCCTTCAGTAAATACCGGCACTAAATTGATACATTTCCTTTCGGTTGACATATGCAATCCGATAATCAACTTGACATCCTTAGTGTCAACTTAATTAATGGATTGCATATATGCTCGTAGGGGCAACCCCCCGTGGTTGCACTCTGTTGCCCTCTGTTGCCCGTGTATGCGTGATTGCCCTAATCAGGGCAGGCACGGGGGCCTGCCCCTACAACAATTTAATTTGTGCTATCTTGTGTCAACTTAATGTAATGGGTCAGTGAAATGGGGGACATTAGACACACCCCCTATCCCATCTCAAGAGGATAACACACCCCGTCTGCTTCGCAGCCACCCCTCTTGTTAGAGGGGATTTTCTGTATTCCCCTCTAACAAGAGGGGTTAGGGGTGTGTAATATCCTCCGCTAAAACAGAAAAATACCTTCTGCTCAACGATTTCCCCCAAATGACTGACCCATTACAACTTAATTAATGGATTGCATATAATACTCAACTGCCCTATCCAATTGTCCTGAATTTCTGCCATCCTTCTCTTTTATATCAGCAAGCAAGGCTTTGAGGTCACAATCGACACCAAGTAGTCTGGCAGATAATTCTACAGACGAGGGAAGCCCTTCCAGAAGTGTAACTATCTCTGAAATCACGGGCAAATCTGCCTGTTCAATCCTATAACCTATAGCTTTTGCATGGGCTACGAACAAACACATTCCTTTTTTTATTGGCAACAAACCCACCTCAATGATCTCTTCAAATCCGCTCAATCCTACTTGCTGACGACTGGTGATAATTATGCGGCTTGCTCTTTTTATCTCCCTTAAGAAATGCCTGGTCAATTCCTTCTCCTGAACATCCTCAAAATTATCCAAAATCAATAGATACCGTTCCCTATTCAATCTTTCAAGCACCATTTCTTCTCGTATTTTTTCATCAATCGAATCAAATATCCCCCTTCCAATCTCCTCTATGAGTTGATGGTGGCTTGGATGTTTTGTGCAATCAACAAAGATTATGCCGACATTAAAATGTGAATGCACCTTATGCCAATAAGCAACCTTAACGGCTAAGGTAGTCTTTCCTACACCTGGTATCCCTTTTAATGTAATCACTGGTTTAGACGAAAGAAGGGCTTTGTTTACCCCAACGATATCCTCTTCTCTGCCTACAAAGGTAGGAGGCAGGGACGGAAGATTTATGGTTTTATTTTCAATCATACTTGAGGTATAAGGAGCGGTTGAACCGGTATCTATCAGCTTAAAATTGCCGCCATCTTTGGGTATGAGTTTATACTTTTCTGCCTCATCTTTGGCATCTTTCTTTAATTCAGGGTCCAATCTTACACCCTTTTTTCCTTCCTCAAAGGCTTGGGCTACTGTCAGACCACTGCCAATGGCAGCATAGAATCGACCGGAAAAGGTAATTGCTGCCTTATCTAATATGGTCTCTTCCCTCTCAATAGAGATTATTGCCCGGATACCAATATCTTTTAGTTTCTCGGCTATCTCTTCTGAATGACAAGCATTCAAGAGAAGCAACCATATATCCTTACCATAGAGTAAGCTCTTCAATCCCTCTGGATCAAGGATATGCAAAATTCCGCAATTATCTTCAAGGCATAATTGACCTCCCCCTTCATCCATCCCATGTCCAATAAAATGTAGAATCTTGTATTCGTTAGTCATCAGTTTTTCTTGCAAAATACATGTTGTTGCCGGAACAAAATCAACGAATATACCTGCGGATACCTGCCTTAGCTTTTCATCAAGTATTTCTTTTTCTTTGTCTATTTCAAGTTGCGGGATAGGGAGTAGCGTATCGCTGCTACACTCAACAAAAGGGTTGCTTAGCAGGACTAATGCTGAAATAGGGGGCTTTTTCGGCTCTGATGGTGTTAGTGGTTGAGTGGACGGTAATTTATCGGCAGGTTTCTGGTTATTATAATCCCTGCCTGTCTGAATGATGGTTATATTCTGGCAGTTGGCAATGCTTGTATTTTGCTGCAGTTTTGTGTTTCCCTCCATAGTTTGCTTTTCATTCCCTCTATCTTGCGGTTGGGCAATAACCCTCTGATTATCATTGTCTTCAATCTCCTGCTCAAGTCTCTTTATTTCATTTTCTTCATCCTCTATTTGACTTAAGATATGCAAAGGGACATAAAGTGTGCCAAATTTGGCTTTTTGTAAATTCAATATTCCCAGATTATTTTTATGAACCTCAAGCTCCTCTTTTTTAGCCATTTTCACATCCTCCTTTGGGTAATTTTTGACAGGATTAACAGGATTAATGGGATAAAACTTTTGCTGTATTACCCCTTCCGTAAATACCGGCACCAATTGATACTCTCCCTCTTTTTCTATTAACCAGCCGGAATTTATTAAGCGATTAATCTCTTCCTTATTTATTCTCAAGTGTTCTTTGATTTTATCATTGTTCTTGCTCAAGTCTGCAATAACAGTTCTCTCTCTATCGGTCAGGTGTTTCAGGTAATACTCAAGGTGAGCTTTTGCCTCAGGCCGAAATCTTTCAACCGCTGATTCAAAACTGCCACCACCCCTTCCCAATTCATCAAAGACATAATATGCCAGAAATTGAATAAAGAATGGATGATACCCAACATAAGCAAGTATATCTTCGATGATTTTATCTGAAAATCTTCTTCCTCCACGCTCAGATAATGTAAGTAGCATTTCCTCTGCCTCTTCTATCTTAAATACACTCAAGTCAATCAAATGAAAGATATTGAAAAAAGGTGAGCCTTTAGCCTCCTGATGGCAAATATCCTTAAGTGGTCTTTGTGAGGCAGTGATATAACTTATATCATATTTTGGTGCAAGGCTACGCAAGCCCTCTAAGAAACCAGAGTCAAATCTTTCATCCTTAATCAGCACATCAAATTCATCCAATAATAACACCAACTTCTTGTTGTTCACTTTCCTTATCCTTTCTAAGCCTTCCTTAAATGCAAAGTAATCAATCGGTTTAGGATAGCTTAAGCCCGCTAACCTCATCACCCCTTCATAAAAACTCTCACAAGATGATTCCCCCTGAAGGTCAAGATAACAGAAAAGGTAATCATCCGGATTCCTCATCGTCTTTTTATATCTTGAATAGACTTGATAAAGCAGGGATGATTTACCCAATCTGCGTTCTCCTACAATAGATACAGATTGAGGTTGCGGCTTATCAATTAAGCTAAAAATATCATTCAACTCATCCTTTCGACCAAAGAATTCATTTGGGTCTTTTATTAGTAAGCGATTGTAAAAAGGATTATCTATCATATCTCATCTCCTCCTTTAACCGGGCAAGGGGTCTAAACTCCTTTACCCATAATCTGAATAGCTCAAGATTAAACCTATACCGTGTTTGCTGAAGTCCAAACTCCTTTTTGATAAGCTCCATCTCCTCAAGTTCATTTAGTCCTTTTAATAATTCAGCCGGCTCAAGCCCGATTTTATACTCATCAAGTATCTTTATCAACTCATCAAGGATAGCACCTGATTTAGCCTCATCTGTTACTTCGGTCAGACCTGATGCGGCTAATCTTGCGGCAAGAGAGAATTTATCAAAAGCATACGCATTTGGCAGATGCCTTAAGGCGACATTTATTGCCTCATTGACATCCTTGAGGCTAACTATGTTCTTTCTGCCCTTTTTTAATTGCTCAACAATATCATGGCAGATAATCTGAATAAAATATGGATGTCCACAGGTTATCCTTAATATCTTATTTAAGGCATCTTTTTCATATTCAATGTAGCCGGATAACGGTTTTTCTATCAACTCCCTTGCTCCATCATCCTCAAGAAAGCTTATTGCCCTCTCAAGTCCAATATTAAAATATAGCGACCAATACTCCTTACACATCCTTTTAAGTTCGTGTGTGCCTGTAAATATAAATGCCAATTTTTTACTTCTTTGCATTAATGCCCTGAAATATGGTAATAGTCCTGTATCCTTTTCCTCTAATCTTCTTAATACCTCAAACTCATCAAAAACTAATACCAATGGTTTATCGTCTTTTAATACCGCCTCTACGCCCTTAATAAACGCATCAAATCGGACAGATGAATAATTCTCAAAATCATCAATATTGGGTTTACTGATAGTCTTACCTGCATCCTTTAAGGTAGAATAGATGCTGTCTGCCATGTTATAGAATAATCTATTAGTATCTATCTCACCTAATCCCTGCATATCAATCACTGAAAACAGATATTTATTTATATGGAGTGGAAGTTGATATAGAATGGATGTCTTACCACACCTTCGCTCACCAAATATTAATAATACATTGGTTTGATACCTGCCGATGATATTTGACTCTATCCAGTTAATCACATCCCTTCGTCCAAAGAACATCTGACTAAATTTAACCGGTGTGCCCGGGATATACGGATTTTCAGGTATAGGTCTAAACTCATACTCAGGTTCAATAACAGATAAGATTGTCCTCTGCCAATATTCCTCATGCCTACCCTTTGCATCAGTATAGATTAATTCAAATTTTAATGGAATGCTGCCTTCAATCAAAGGTATGACTTCAAACTCTAATCCTGCCTCTTTACCTGATGAAATATAATCTAATCTTTGGGTAGCCTCTGTTTTGAGCCTTATTTTTGCCTCTTCTGTATCAAGCCGTATGGATATATCTTCTGCACCGCTTTGTCCTGTATTTTTTATAGATAATAGCAATATATTGGGTTTATTAAGTTTAAGTGTTGTCGGGATTAAATCATAGGCTAATCTTGCCCTACCGCGTAAGGCAGCTATCTCTTCTTCTATTAGCTTAAGCCAGAGGTCAAATATCCTGGTGAAGACTAACCATTCAGGGTATACCCTGATTTTTTCTAATTCTGGCTTGGTACGATTTATTTCCAGCAAGCCCTCAGCTAAATAGCCTAATTTATCACCGATTTCTTCTACTCTTTCTGACCTCATCAATAGCTTGATTATCGTATCCATATTCTGTATGGTATCTAAAACTTGAGGATACAGGACTTCCGTGAATCCCCTCTTGAGAGAGGGTAGGGGGTGTGTATCTGGTAAGATGGCAAGTAATGCCTCAATATCTTTATTTAGCAAGATTATTTTATAGACGGAATCCGATTGTATTGCTTGATAAAGGAGATGGTAAGTAGAATATACCTCTTTAGCCCAGATGAGGTTGTTGGTTGTAGAGAAAACATATACTGCCTCCCTTAACACTTTTTTCCCGAATCCCGAGCCCCTAACCATGAACCCCGAATACACCTCAAGAACATTAACAAATAACTGGTTATTCTCTTTTCTGTATACCTTAATCAAATCCTGTAAAGCCGCATCCGGATACTTTGCATCTTCAAATAGGCAATAGATAACAGGATACAGCAGGGTAGGGTCCTTGGCTAAGCAATCTTTGGCAATAAGATGAGAAGGAGTAAGTCTGCTTACTCCTTCTCCATCAGTTCCAAACCATAGGTTATGATTAGAATCCTCATGGATTGAGCGGACATAACTATCTACCAGCCCATCCTTGGTCGTAAAATTCTTAAACTCCTGACCATCATATCTGCTTACTCCTTCATTAGTTCCAAACCATAGATTATGATCAGAATCCTCAAGGATTGAGAGGACAGAATTAGATGCCAGCCCATCTTTGGTAGTAAAATTCTTAAAGCTCACACCATCATATCTGCTTATCCCTTTCCATGTTCCAAACCATAAATTATATTTAGAATCCTCAAGGATTGAGTAGACAATATCACCTGCCAGCCCATCCTTGGTCGTAAAATTTTCAAATCCCTCCCGATCATCATATCTGCTTACCCCTCCTTTCCATGTTGCAAACCATAGATTATGATTAAAATCCTCAAGGATTGACCCGACCTCATTACCTGCCAGCCCATCCTTGGTCGTAAAATTTTCAAATCCCTCCCGATCATCATATCTGCTTACCCCTCCAGAAGTTCCAAACCATAGATTATGATCAGAATCCTCAAGGATTGAGAGGACAGAATTAGATGCCAGCCCATCCTTGGTCGTAAAATTCTTAAATCCCTGACCATCATATCTACTTACCCCTTCAGCAGTTCCAAACCATAGATTATGATCAGAATCCTCAAGGATTGAGAGAGGACAGAATTAGATGCTAACCCATCCTTTGTCGTAAAATTCTTAAATCCCTGACCATTATATCTACTTACCCCTCTTTTCCTAGTTCCAAACCATAAATTATATTTAGAATCCTCAAGGATTGATCGGACATAATTACCCGCCAGCCCATCTTCAGTAGTAAACCTCCACCATCTATCCCTCAAATCAAGTTCAATCCCTTTAATCATCCGCATCTTCTCTCACCTTCCTTAAAATTTACCACCAAGCCACGATTGAACACGAATACCACGAATAAACGAATTTACACGAATAACAAGAGAAATTCCGATTGTAATGGGTCAGTGCTTGGTAGGGAATTTCCTTAAATATCCCATAGGGATAATATATCGGTAGAAATAAATATTATTTTTAAGCATAAATGCCGTAGGCATGATATATAGAATTCAATCATTCTACCGATATATCGTTCCTACGGAACTAATTGATTTGTTTATGGTTATTATTTCTACCGATATTATGTTCCTATCGGAACAATTGTCATTGTAGGAGCATCTGAATTCTGACTCCTATATGCAATCCACTAATTAAGTTGACATACAAAGGTGATTATTCCTTTCTTGTAGGGACATCCCCTTGTGGGTGTCCGTTTGATTTGGCTTCGTGATTATCTGCAACTCTTGCAATTATTCGTTGCCTTTTTCGGACAGGGACAAGCCTGCCAGAGGTGCTACCTCCTGTCCCTACAACTGTTATGTCAAGTTATTTATCGGATTGCATATATTAACCTTCTCCACTTCCCCATTTTCTTCTTTTCCCCTTTTTTACACCTGAATAGTTACGATTTATCTTCATTCGTGCTATTTGTCAATTCGTGCCCTTCGTGTTCTCTTCCTTGATTGCATAGGTCAAAAAAAATCACTTGACATCTTCAAGACAATAGGTTATAATCATATCAAAGCGGGTAAGTCCTGCAATGTACCGTGATGTTTCCTGCTTGTAAAGTGGGTCAAGTCACGGAAATATATGTTGTAGGGACCGCTTTTTTATTATTAAATATGTCGTATCTTTTTGATGCATTTCTTCACCTCTTTTGGTTCCTTCACCAAAAGCAAAGTGATGACAAAATATTTCGATGAGTTTTCAGAAAATCCCAAATCACCAGATTCATCTAAATAGATATACATAAAACCCTTTGCCTCACTTAAAATTTACCACCAAGACACAAAGGAATACATTACAAATCTATGTATCCCTTCTATCAAACCGCTGAAGCGGTTGAATTGTTCGGTTGTTCCCAGTCACCACCATGATAAATCATGGTGCTGTTCTCAATTGAGATCACCATCCTCATTTATTGAGATTAGCACCATGATTTATCATGGTGGTGATTTATCGGGTGATCTGATTTATCATGGTGGAAGGATGGTAGTACAAGAAACACTAACCGCTTTAGCGGTTTACATCATCTCGACAGGCTGTTACGGAATAGGAATTTGGCACGATAAGCATACTGTATATTGTGTTAATCTCAGCAGTAGGTATTATA
>JBDRAP010000275.1:0-9573 GCA_043823615.1 bacterium | reverse complement strand
TTTACACTGAGTTAATTAAAATCTGTAACATTTTGCATCTATTTAACCCTTAACGCTATATCTGTCCCCAATTGCGGGACAGAAAAGTTAAATATCGGCTCATTTTTTTCTTGACATTTCACCGCAGGACTTTGTGGTTCTCTCTTCTCCCGTTGCACTTGCTACTGGCTAACAAGCTGCGTAAAATAATGCGATCTGTGCAATTAGAAATCACCACATGAGTGAGCTGTTTCGGCTTACAATTATGGTGATTTGCTACAAAGGCACAAAGTTTCTCAGGTTTGTGTGGTTGCGGACAGGGATAAACCTGCCAGAGGTGCTGCCCCCCTTGTCCCTGTTTGAAATTGTTTGGAGCAGACAACAGACTTCTCTACCACTAACTGACCCATTGTTGCATTACATAATGGGTCAGTGAACTGGGGAAAATTGGACACATCCCCTAACCTCTTTCAAGAGGATTACACACCACCTCCCCCCTCTCAAGAGGATTACACACCCCCTCCCCCCTCTCAAGAGGGGATTTTCTGTATTCCCCTCTAATAAGAGGGGTTATCTGCATTCCCCTCTAATAAGAGGGGTTAGGGGTGTGTAATATTCTCCACTAAAACAGAAGATAGCTTTTGCTAAGCAATTCTCCCCAATTTACTAACCCATTACTGCATCACAGATTTTATGCTTGACTTTTTCAACTTTTCATGGTATAAATGAATGATACCTATCAAGGAGGCTATCTATGCTTTGTGAAATGTGTAAGCAAAATGAGGCTACAGTATTTTACCAACAAATCATAAATGATACGCAAACAGAATTCCATCTATGTGAAGAATGTGCTCACAAAAAAGGTGTTCTGATGATGAACCAGATTTCTATTCCAAACCTTCTTGGTGGATTAGTTGAACCCGGAACGATTACTCCCCAAGAGGTTGAGTTGCGGTGTAAAAATTGTGGCTTGAATTATCCCAACTTTTGTGAAAGGGGGGTAAGTTTGGGTGCAGTGAATGCTATCAAGCCTTTTCTCAAAAGCTTTCAGCAATCTTTCGGAAGATTCATGGCAGTACGCAGCATACAGGAAAACGACCGGCTGCCTTAGCTGTCAATTTATCTGCTGCCAGTCCAAAACCAGAACAAAAGACAGATAATACAGTAGCAAGACTTCGTCAGGAATTGCAGGCTGCCATCAAGGCTGAAGAGTTTGAAAAGGCAGCTGAGTTGAGGGATAGGATTAAGGCTATGGAGATAGTCTGAATAGTCTGAATAGTCTGACTAAGTCTGACCTGTCGGACTGGTCTGACCAGTCCGACCTAAGAGAAAGAGGAGAAGCAAATGACATTAAAAACATTCCTCGAAAACCCTGCTGCATGGCTTGATGGAAGTGGTCCATTATCAGAGATAGTGATTAGCAGCAGGATACGATTGGCTCGAAATATTGCTCGATTACCTTTTACCTGCTGGGCAAAGGATAAATATCTCAAAGAGGTTATCACACAGGTAAAATCTGCTGTAAAAAACAATCCATTTTTATCAAATTCAGTCATCTTAGATATGGAAAATACTGATTCTATGATACGGCAATTCTTAGTAGAAAGGCATTTGATCAGTCCTGAACATGCTAAGGGTAAGATTGGAGCTGTGGTTATCGGTGATAAGGAAATGGTAAATATTATGATCAATGAAGAGGATCATTTGAGGATACAGACCTTTTCCTCAGGGCTTCAATTAAGCTCTACATGGAATACCATTAACCAGATAGATGATAAGATGTCTGAAAAATTGGAGTATGCTTTTTCTCTTGAATGGGGTTATTTAACCGCCTGTCCTACTAATGTTGGTACAGGGATGAGGGCATCGGTGATGATTCATCTGCCTGCCTTAAGCATTACCAAACAAATAGGCAAGATATTGCATGCCGTATCCCACCTTGGCTTAGCCATCCGCGGGATACATGGTGAGGGAAGTGAATCATCTGGAAATCTCTTCCAGATATCTAATCAGGTTACCCTTGGCAGACAGGAAGAAGAAATACTTGATAATGTAGAAAAGATAACCCAAAAGATAATTCATGAGGAACAAGCTGCCAGAGAACAGATATTGAAGCAATCAAGGATTCAGATAGAGGATCAGGTTTACAGGGCAATGGCTATATTGTGTGCATCAAGAATTATTTCTTTTCAGGAATCTATGGAATTATTATCAGCAGTCAGGCTTGGGGTAGGGATTAATATGATAAGTATTCCTGTTAAAGTCTTAAATGAATTACTAATCTCTGTTCAGCCTGCTCATATCCAGATTTTGGTTCAGGATCAACAATCACCCATAGAAAAGGATGTAGTCAGGGCAAGTGTAATACAAAAAAAGATGATGGATGGTATGAAGAATGTGTAACAGTTCAGCTAACCGCAGAGGCGCAGAGACACAGAGAAAAACTTAAAGTTTATTGACCATACACTTGATTCCATCTCTTAAGACAGAAACATTGAAATTGACATTGTACGCTACCGGCAAATCAATTTACCTTACCAATTAGTCTTTTTTTTGTGATCTGATTAGTTTTCATACTCTGCGTCTCTGCAGTGAACTATTATAAAAATGTTTAATGTAGGGAGAGGTTCTAAACCTCTCCTAATGAATTTGGAGGGCACAGAAAATGTTTGAAAGGTTTACAGAAAGGGCAAGAAGGGTTTTGGGACTTGCCCAGGAAGAGGCAAAAAGATTGGGGCATGATTATGTTGGCACTGAACATGTCCTGCTTGGATTCGTACCCGGGGAGAAGGGGTGGCAGCTGAGGTCATTAGTAACCTTGGAATAAGCCTTGAGAGCATTCGTATTGAGGTAGAAAAGGTAGCACCAAAGGGTTCAGAGATGCTTACTTATGGTGATGTGCCCTTTACCCCTCATGCCAAAAGGGTGTTAGAATTATCTGTGGAAGAGGCAAGGAGATTGGGACATAATTATATTGGAACAGAGCATCTGCTGCTGGGATTAATCCGTGAAGGCGAGGGTATTGGCTCCAAGGTTCTTATCAATCTTGGTATAAACCTTGATACTGTAAGGGATGAGGCTATAAAGCTACTTGGTGGTGGTGTGCCGAGTGAAAAACCTGCTGCATCTCATCCCAAAAAAACATCAACACCGGTATTAGATGCCTTTTCCAGGGATTTAACCATGCTGGCAAAAGAAAATAAACTTGATCCAGTGGTTGGCAGGGTAGATGAGATAGAAAGGGTTATCCAGATCCTTGCCAGACGAACCAAGAATAACCCTGTATTAATAGGTGATCCTGGAGTAGGCAAGACAGCCATTGTTGAAGGGCTTGCACAGCAAATTATCTCAGGCAGTGTGCCGGAGGTACTGGCTAATAAACGGGTATTGTGCCTTGATATGGCAGCCATTGTTGCAGGTACAAAATTCAGGGGAGAGTTTGAGGAGAGATTGAAAAGGGTAATGCAAGAGGTAAGGCAATCAAACGAGGTTGTCCTGTTTATTGATGAGATGCATACCTTGATTGGTGCCGGAGCAGCCGAAGGGGCATTAGATGCTGCAAGTATCCTTAAACCCGCCCTGTCTCGTGGCGAACTCCAGTGTATTGGTGCCACTACCTTAGATGAGTATAGAAAATATGTGGAAAGAGATGCTGCCCTGCAAAGAAGGTTTCAGACAATTATTGTAGGAGAGCCGTCTGTAGACGAAACCATCGAGATATTGAAGGGATTGAGGGATAAATATGAGGCACATCATCGTGTAAAGTTTACAGATGAATCATTAGAGGCTGCGGCAAAGCTTGCCCATCGCTATGTTTCAGATAGGTTTCTCCCTGATAAGGCAATTGACCTTATGGATGAAGCTGGCTCAAAAGCAAGGCTTCAAAACACAACCATGCCCCCTAACCTTAAGGAATTAGAACAGGAAATAGCCAATATCTCTAAGGAAAAAGATGCTGCTATTGGTGCTCAGGAGTTTGAAAAGGCAGCTAAATTTAGGGATAAAGAAAGAACCCTTAAGACCAATCTTGATGAAACAAAAAAACAATGGGAAAAGGAAAGAGGGGTTATTGAAAAGAAGATTGTTGCAGATGATATTGCAGATATACTCTCAAAGCTTACCGGTATTCCGGTGTACAAGCTTGTTGAAAAGGAGACAGAGAAACTCTTACGAATGGAGGATTCAATCCATGAAAGGATTGTAGGACAAGATGAGGCAATCTCTGCACTGAGCAGAGCCATGCGTCGTGCAAGAACAGGGCTAAAGGATCCAAAAAGACCCATGGGATCATTCATCTTCCTTGGTCCCACCGGTGTGGGCAAAACAGAGCTGGCAAAGGCATTGGCTGAGTTCTTATTTGATGACGATGAGGCAATCATTCAGCTCGATATGTCTGAATTTATGGAAAAATTTGCAGTATCAAGGTTGGTTGGTGCACCTCCGGGCTATATTGGTTATGAAGAGGGCGGAGAGTTGACAGAAAAGGTAAGGAGAAAACCGTACTCTGTGGTTCTTTTAGATGAAATAGAAAAGGCACACCCGGATGTCTTCAATATCCTGCTTCAGGTTTTTGAGGATGGGCATCTAACCGATAGCCTCGGACATACCGTTGATTTTAAGAATACCGTGTTGATCATGACATCCAATGTTGGGGCAAGGGATATCTTTGAAGCAAAAGATCTTGGGTTTATAACCAAGGGAAAGGAAGATATATACACGGATATGAAGGATAAGGTCATGAGTGAAATGAAAAAGACATTTAATCCTGAATTTCTGAATCGAATTGATGATGTTATTGTCTTTCATACCCTTGGCAAGGAGCATATTGATCAGATTGCCAATATGATGGTAAAAAATCTGAATGAGCGAATCCATGATCAGGGGATAAGCCTTGAGCTATCCCAGTCAGCCCATGACTTCTTGTTTAAGAAAGGGTTTGATCCTGCCTATGGTGCAAGACCACTTAGACGGGCTATTCAAAGACATATTGAGGACCCTCTGGCTGAAGAGATCCTGAGAGGAAAATTCAAAAAAGGCAAGATTATGGTCGATGTCTCATCCACAGATGCGACAAAGTTGTGCTTTGTTGCTGATGGCAAGAAGAAAAAGGCTGCGACAGCGTTGTAACTGATTCAAAGCCAGTGTTATATCCACAACTAAACAAGAACTTGGAGAATCAAATGAATTATGATAAAATAGCAGAAAAAGAAGATTCGTTTTCATCCATGACAATGGAGCGATTGGAATATTCTTCTAATCAGTGCTTTTTCCGAGATGACGAGCATGGGGTTTGGCTATATCACGCTAATTGTATCAAATTTATGGACATCTTGATTGAAAAATATCCTGAAGGCAGATTCGATATGATCTTTGCTGATCCACCATATTTTCTTTCCAATGGTGGGATTACTTGTTATGCAGGGAAAATGGTCAAGGTTGATAAAGGACAATGGGATAAATCAAATGGTCCAAAATTGAATCATGAATTTAATACAGCATGGCTTTCTAAATGCCAAAAATTATTAAAGCCTAATGGAACGATTTGGGTTTCTGGAACACACCATGTCATTCATTCAATTGGTTATGCCATGCAACAGTTGGATATGAAGATATTAAATGATATTACATGGGAAAAACCAAACCCACCGCCAAATCTTTCTTGTCGTTACTTTACACATTCCACTGAAACTATTATTTGGGCAGCAAAAAACGACAAGTCTAAATATTGCTTCAATTACGATGCTATGCGTAAGATAAATGCAGGCAAGCAAATGAAGTCTGTTTGGACATTTATTCCGCCTAACGGAAATGAAAAGAGCTTCGGAAAGCATCCGACACAAAAGCCTATTGCACTCTTGGAGCAAATAATTTTAGCGAGTACAAACGAAGGTGACTTAATTATGGATCCATTTTCTGGAAGTTCGACAACAGGGGTGGCAGCAGTAAAACTAAAAAGGCGGTTTGTCGGATGCGAACTGGAATCTGATTTTTTGGCATTATCTGTCAAACGATTTGAAAAAGCACTTTCTGGAATGACATCTGTATTAAGTTAAGGAGGCAAGCCAAATGAAAACAGGTGGTATTGGTGGAGCAAATACTTTGACTGGCTTAAGATTTGAGAGTAAGGTAAACTTTCAACAACTTATCGAGGCTATTCCTATCTACAGTATTAGAAAAGAACACGATAAAGCAGGGATGGGAATCTTTTTTGAAGACAGGCTGATTGCAAGAGCTTTTAGAAAATATGATTTCTATGCTTTTTTATCCGAATCAAGAGTAAATTGGAAGCAAGTGCTTTCAAAAAGGCTTTTACCTGATGATGCCTTGCTTGTTATTGTTCGCGAAACCTTGTTTATAATTGAAGTAAAATACCAGCAAGTTGCTGGTTCGGTAGACGAGAAACTACAGACCTGCGATTTCAAGCGGAAACAATACTTAAAATTGGTGACACCATTAGGATTGAAAATTGAGTATGTCTATGTGTTAAATGATTGGTTTAAGAAACCAGAATACAAAGATGTCTTAGATTATATACATAGCGTAAACTGTCATTACAAATTCAATGAACTGCCACTTTCGTGGTTAGGTTTACCGACAAGAATAGTCTATAGTGAATGACAAAAATAGATAGACAATATATGCCTACCGATGGAAGAGATTTTAGGCTTTACACCTATAATCCATGATTCATATGGTAGGCGAACATGCTACAAGGAGAGGATGAATATGCTGCAAAAAATATTTTTGATGTTTTTATTACTTATGTGTCTTTCGTCAAATCTATATGCTACTGATCCAGAGATTTATTATGAACAGGCACAATCAGCCTTCCAAAAGGAAGAATATGATTATGCCTCTGAATTGTTTGAAAAGTATCTCACCTTTGCTCCAGAGGGTGAACGCGCAGCCGAGTCATGGTATAATGTTGGTGAATGCCAGCATAAACAGGAGAATTATCCAGAGGCATTGCTTTCTTATCAGGCTACAATTGACCTTCATCCAGACTCTTCCTTTGTCCCTAAAGCCTATAATAAGCTTGGGGATTGTTACTGGCGAATAGATGATCGTGAAAAGGCTCGTCAGGCTTATAATCAAACAACAAAAGAATACCCCAATACGCCTGAGGCTGAATATGCTCAAGTTTGCCTGACAGAGCTTTCAAATGCTTCAAAGACACGGATGTCTGTTAAAAATACTACAAGCGTAAAAACGGTTGAGAAAGCTGAAAAACCACTTGGCGATGAACTTAATACACTTGAAAAGGCTAAGGCATTGTTCAAGGCAAAGGATTATCCAGGGGCAAGGGGTGTGTTTCAGAACTTTATGAAGGCATTTCCGAAAAGCAAATACAGCCATTATGCCAGATTAAAGATAGCAGAAACATATTACTATGAAGAAAATTACAGCAAAGCACTCCCTGAATATAAAAAGGTTGTCTCTGATTATCCGGATTCTAAGTATATAGATTATGCCATGTATTCTGCCGGATGGTGTCATTTTAGATTAAAAGGGTATGCTGATGCCCAAAAGATGTTTGAGTCTCTCATAAAAAATTATCCGCAGAGTAATTATATGGATCTATCAAAAAAGATTCTTGCAAAGATAGTTGATTTGATTGAAGAGGAGAGACTATCTGATTTATTGAATAATATAAAAGAGGATTGTGAAAAGGGAAACCTTGTTGCAGCCAAGGCTTCCATAGAACAGATAATAAATGAATATCCAGACAGCCAATCAGCTAAAGAGGCAGAGCCTCTCTTGGCTGAGATCAATCAAAAATTAGCTGAAGCCTCTTATAATGAGGCGAAAAAGGCATATGATGATGCCCTGAAAAGGTTGGATGAGGGCAAGATAGAAGAAGCTGTAAAGGGTTTTAAGGGGATTATTTCTAAATATCCAGAGGGTGAATTTTGCGACCTGTCAAAGAGTGCCCTCAAGCAGGCTGAAGAAAAGAAGACAACCTTGACAAGTGCCGGAGGTGCTACCTCCACAGCCACCGCAAGGGTTGAAAAGCCTAAAGAGGGAAAAATTTCTGTCCCCAATGTTGTCCCTGCTGCTACTGCTGCCACAGCCATTGAGACTGATAAATCTGCTGACCTGTACAGAAAAGCCCTTGAATGCCTTGGAAATGAGGACTATTACCGGGCAATTGAAACATTTCAAAGGCTTATATTAGAATATCCAAATAGCAGTTATGCTACATTGGCAAAGAAGGGAATGGATGAGGCAAGCAGCTCTCTTAAGGTTCAAAGGATAGAAAGGCTTTTTGAGATTGCCCAGAGATATTATAATTTAGGTGAATATGAGAAGGCAAAACAGGTATTTAAGAGCATTACAGAGGAGTATCCTGAAACAAATCAGGCTCAAAAAGCACAAGGAATGATCCATCAGTTATCAGGGGTGAGTACAGAACGGGTTAGCGAGGAATATGCAGCCGCTCAACAATCTTATGAACAAGGGGATTTGACCAGAGCACTAGAACAATTTAATAGTTTGGTTAAAAAATATCCACAAACAATATATGCACAGGCTGCAACAGGGACAATAGCGATCATTCAGGAAAAATTAAGCAATAAAAAGGCTAAGGGATTGTATGAAGAGGCAAGATCCCTTCAGGAGCAGGGCAGTTATGCTGAAGCCATTGACGAGTATACATCGATGCTTGAAGAATATCCAAAGGCATATTGGACACCATATGCCCAGTATGCTAAGGCAGAAACATTCTATAGCCAACAGAAATACAAAGAGGCTATTTCTGCATGGCAAAAAGTGATAGACAATTTCCATGGAAGTGATATGTCATCGCATTCCCTCTACCATATTGCCGAGTGCTATGAAAAACTCAAAGACTATAAAAATGCCTATCAATCATACATGAAACTTCAACAGGTTTACCCTGAAAGTATCTATGCCAAAGGGGAACTATCTGAGCTGATAAAAAAACAGGCTGCTAAGCTGAAGGCAATGATAGAGAAATAATCCGAACAAAAAACCACTTGACAAAGCCCAAAAAATATGTCATAATATATAATAATATGTAACTATTCAGGCGGATAGAATGCAGGAGTCAGAATACAGGAGTCAGAATACAGAATACAGAATACAGAATACAGAATACAGAATACAGAATACAGAATAGAGACGGCGACCACAAGAAGGTAGCACCTCTTGGCAGGTCGCAGCTACAAGTTTCCCACGAATAGCGGTAGCTGCAGGGCTTGTCCCTGCCTTATGCCTGAATAGTTACCAATTAAGTTTATTTTACAACAAGTCATCGTTACATTAAAGGAGTAAATTATGTTCAAATTAGTAGGCAGCATGTTAGTTGCTGCAATGATTATTGGTTGTTCTAAGGGTAGTATGGAGATTATAAATGTTGCAGGATCAACCGCGTTTCAGCCCTTTGCAGAAAAATTGGCTGAAGAGTTTATGATTAATCATCCAGGGGTAAAGGTCAATGTTCAGGGCGGCGGCTCAGCCGTGGGGATTCAGTCTGCTCAGGCTGGTGTAGTCCAAATTGGTTTGGCAGACATGGTTACACTACCAAAAGAGGCTGAAGGATTAAATAGCATTGTAGCGGCTAAGGATGCTGTT
>JBDRAP010000274.1:0-3525 GCA_043823615.1 bacterium | reverse complement strand
ATTTCCTGCCTATTTGTCCCATTTGCCTATGGTTATGAAGATTTCTCTCATGCACGCATCAACAGCTCAGATGATATCTGGGACATGATGGAAGATGGGGAAATATCCTCTGAATATGCCCAGTTTCTTTTAGGGTTGTACGATGATCCACTCATGATTACCTCTGTCTCCAAAGAAGACCTCAATGACCTGTCCATCCTTTCTCCGGAAGAGATAGAGATATTCCTTGAATATCAAAGGAATTTAGCCATTCCGCAACAAGAGACAGCCACCATGTCAAATGATATCTTTGAAACAATAAAGCCTTTTTTGAACCAGTACCCCGGGCAAAACAGACTACGATTAACCCATAGCAGTCACCTCCATGGACAAACAGCAGAATCGCTTAAAATTACCCTTAATCCAAAAACACAAGTATATCTCTGGAATAAAGACACCCACAATGATTCACTTTCTAAATACTGCTTAGAATTCCATGATTGTGCTGTTGGATATTATTTTCTTCGATTTGGAGAAGGGCTTGTGCTTAATAATGGCAGCTACATGAGTGGCAGCGGTACATTCCATGATACCCTGTGGAGAAAATCAAAGGTAATGCGAGGAGCATACTTAGCCAAGCCATTTAACAGGATACAATCCGGATTGTTTTTCTCAGACATCACCTCGCAACCCTATACCCTTAGCCTTAAAGGCTTTGATAGGGAACGACTTGTCGGGTGCCACACTAAATTACAGCTCAAAGGGTTATCTGTTGGATATACCGGATACTCATCTAAATTAGAGGCAGCCCAAGCCACAGATACAACATATTCTGTAATTGGACCATATCTGGTGATAGATTCACCTGTCCTTCAAATCTCTGGGGAGTCAGCGTGGTACCATGGAACCAACACTAATGGATATGGATGGATTGTCAAAATGGAGAGGGCTAAAACCCCTGCCAGAGGTGCTGCCCTTGCCAGAGGTGCTACCTCTTCTATCAAGTGCTTTGTTTATGATTTTGATAAAAACTTTTGCAGCCCATACGGGCATATCTCTGGAATTGGAAAAATGCAGGATACCTCTGGCGGCTCTGTTCAGATTAGCCGCTTTTTTAATAGTAGATTGTCAAACATCAAGGCTTCTTATGACTACTCCAGAGACAATAATTACCGCTTGTGGATAATGGCTTGTTATAAACCATCCAAAAAGATAAGAACCAAATGGTGGATTGAAAATGCAAGTGATGAGAAAACAGCCTATACAGGAAGAATCTTCTGGGATATAACACATAGCCTGTATACTACATTGGGGTTAAGACACGAAAAACAGGATGACAAAAATGGAGGATATGTGTTCCTTGAATCCACATATAGTCCCCATCCTGCTACTGCCATAAAGGCAAGGATAAAATTTCAGGATAACATGATCAGGAATGATTACAAGGAATACAATCTTCAGCTTGTTCAACAGGCTCTAAAACAACACATCAAAATCATCGGAAAATATTCACTCAAAGAGTATCAGGACAATACCCATGATTGCAGAACGAATCTGGAGATTGAAACAAGATGGTAGTGGCAGTTCGCATCACTACTACTGCATCATGACATTTGAATTTAGTGGGTGAGGGAGAGCTTCCACCCCCCTATCCCCTCTCAAGAATTACACACCCCGTCTGCTTCGCAGCCACCCCTCTCAAGAGGGGATTTCTTAAGTCCCCTCTATCAAGAGGGGATTAGGGGTGTGTTCTTCGACTCATTACCTCAATATGCCTCTTCCAGTTAGCATCATCCCTGTATGGATAATCTGTGCGAAAATGAACCCCGCGGCTTTCCTGTCTCGTCTCTGCTGCCCTTTGCATCAGACCAGCAACCGTGAGCATGTTTTGCAGCTCCCAGCCGGCAGTGGATGAAAATTCCTTGTTCAGCACATATGATGCCCAGAAATCAATGCTCTTTTTAGCTGCGAGCAATCCATTTTGATCCCGCTCAATCCCCATATTTCTTAACATCAAACCATTCAGAGAATTCCTGACATCTGCAATATTTATTTTCTTATGAACATTATCATCTGTCACATTGTTTGAGATGACTTGCTTTTGAAGAGGCATGGGGTTATGCCCGATATGCTCACCTGTTCGGCAGCCAAAGACCAATCCTTCAAGCAGGGAATTACTTGCCAATCGATTAGCCCCATGGACACCGGTACACGCTGCTTCACCGCAAGCGTAAAGTCCATGGATATTTGTCTGACCATATTCATCTGTTTTTACCCCACCAACCATATAATGAGCTGTAGGCCTTACTGGAATCCATTTTGTTTTAATATCAATGCCAAATTCAAGGAATACCTTAACGATATTTGGAAATCTTTTTCGGATATATTCAAAATCCAGATGGGTAACATCTAACCAAACAAAAAAAGAGTTTGTTTCTTTAAGCTCTGTCCATAGTCCCCTTGAGACAATATCCCTTGGAGCCAATTCACCTGAAGGGTGATACTTGAACATAAACCTTTCACCATTTTTATTCCTTAATATTCCCCCTTCTCCGCGAACTGCCTCAGATACCAGAAATCGGGAAGCACCGGCTACATACAGTGTTGTGGGGTGAAACTGTATAAATTCCATATCGCTCAATATTGCCCCAGCCCGATAAGCCATAGCCATCCCATCACCGGTAGCAATCCTGGAATTAGTCGTTTCCCGATATATTTGTCCTATTCCACCCGAAGACAGGATTGTATTAGCAGCAAAAACAACCATTTCCCCTTTATTTGGCAAATGAACAATTGCACCAAAACACAGCCCATCCTTAGATAACAGGTCAATAATAAACGCATCCTTTATCAGGGTAATATTTGGGGTTGCCTTTGCCTTATTCAATAGTACCCTTAATATCTCTTTCCCTGTTGCATCCCCTCTGGCGTGAACAATCCTTTTGAGACCATGTCCACCCTCCTGACCAAAGGCTAAGTTTTCCCCTTGTTTGTCAAATTTGACACCCCATTCCATCAACTCTTTTACCCTTTGTGTACCCTCTTCAACAAGTATTCTGACATTTTCATCATTACATAAGCCGCAGCCTGTGGTAAGTGTATCAGCCATATGTTGTTCCCATGTGTCCCCATCTGATAAAACAACTGCTACCCCACCTTGCGCATATTCAGTATTGCTTTCATGAAAAGAGTCTTTGGTGACAATCAACACCTTCCCATGATTAGCAGCCTTAATCCCGGCACTAAGCCCGGCTATACCCATCCCAATAATCAAGGTGTCTGTATGAAGTTCCGGAAGGGTAGATGTGTTAAATGTGGTAAGATACATAATCTTTTTCCTCTGTTTTATACACGGATGATGGATTCCAGCAGATTTTTGATAGTAAACATCAGACATACACAATAGTGTCGTGTCAACTTTAATTTGACGCATAACCATTTGCAGGGACATCTGCTTGTGGGTGTCTGCTTTTTGCACAGGTTAAAAAACTTGAACATCGAGTATTAGTATACACTCATTTTTTTAAGATTGCAACACAAATTTTC
>JBDRAP010000273.1:0-4152 GCA_043823615.1 bacterium | reverse complement strand
CTGTGGCGCTGCGTTCCCTGTCAGGAGCAACCACCATTACCCTCGCAATACCTGAAAGAGCAGCATTAAGAACAGAAAGCCCCTTGGAATGGATACCATCATCATTTGTAATAAGAATGTTCAAGTTTTTACTTCTCCTGTAAGTTTAGATAGTTAGACTTCCAGACTTCTGATTCATAGACACCTGAATTCTCATTACATTATAATATAAAATCTCAGGTTGGTCAAGAAAATTTTTCGACCTGTGTCATACCCTTGTCGAATTCCATAAAACACGAGACCATCTAATGCCAAAATGGCACCCTCAGAAGTGCCAAAATGGCATCTTATCTTCCAGCTCAAACAATCGGATATATTCATAATCCTTTAATAATACACTTACTTACGCCTTAAATAATAATTCTGGCATGAAATTTGCTTATCAATATAATAAAGGAATGTTTATTTGTAAAATAAAAAGGGGGATGTATTATGCAATTAGATGGATTGTTTGACAAGGCTCCAGATAGATATAAATTATCTGTTGCCATATCTCAGAGGGCACTTCAGATTCAACAGGGATCTCGCCCCTTGATTGAAACAAAGGAGAAAAATCCTATTGCTATTGCCCTGGAAGAAATATCACAGGGAAAGATTGTTATTACAACTGCCTGAAACAGAAATCCATCCTTGACATCTCTGGGGAGAGAAAGATGGGGAAGCATTCAGTTGACAGGCAGATTAAATTAAAGATTGGACAAATACAAGATTTGTCCCTGTTTGCTGTAATCACTTGTTGGTAGAAATAGTATTCTTGCCAAAGGTTAGTAAGCAAAATAAAATCTGTTAGCTGATAGTTAACAGATGGAGATAAAAATGAGCACTGATACTATTCTTATTATTGATGATGATATTGCGGTTCAAAGACAGCTTTCTATAACCCTTAGAGGTAGAGGATATGTTACAAAGATTATCTCCAGCAGCCCTATAGCTATTAAGATAGTTCAGGCAGAGCTTATAGATGTGGTTGTGCTTGATATTAGTATGCCCGGATGGATGGGGATAGAGATATTAAGGGAGATACATATCAGTAAACCAAGGCTTCCTGTGATAGTTACCAGTGCTTTTACTACAGAAGAGCTAATGATTGAGGCTCTGGAAAAAGGGGCATACTCATTTATGCGAAAGCCTGTAAATACTAATTTTTTAAATGATTTGATAGAAGAAGCGGTGGGAATGTAATCTTGTACATATCGCAAAATTTGTAATAGTTCACCGCAGAGACGCAGAGAATGGAAACTAATCAGATTGCAGATTAGAAAGCAAGTTGATTTGCCGGTAGTTTACAAAGAAGTCATAGAATTAAAGACAGTAGTGCTAATTCATGAGGCACAGATTCTAACCTATCTGAAGATGATAGATAAAATGCTTGGACTATTGTTCAATTTCAATGTTTCTGTCTTGATGGATGGAATCAATTGTATGGACAATAGACTTTAAGTTTTTCTCTGTGTCTCTGCGCCTCTGCGGTTAGCTGAACTGTTACCAAAATTTTAATATAAGGAGTTGATGGACATGGGAAAGGTAATCGGGATTGATCTTGGCACAACCAATTCATGTGTGGCTGTTATGGAGGGTGGTGAGCCTGTAGTTATCCCCAATTCAGAGGGTGGGAGAACTACACCATCGATAGTTGCTTATACCAAAACAGGAGAGCGGTTGGTAGGTCAAATAGCCAAAAGACAGGCTGTGACTAATTCAGAAAACACCCTGTTTTCTATCAAGCGATTTGTCGGAAGAAAGTACAACGAGGTCAACAGGGAGATAAAAGAGGCACCCTTTAAGGTTGTAGAGGCAAAGAATGGGGATGCATGGGTAAAGACCGGGGATAGGGAATATTCACCCCAGGAGATAGCAGCTATGATTCTCCAGAAGCTAAAACAGGATGCAGAGGCATACCTTGGAGAAAAGGTGACTGAGGCAGTCATCACTGTACCGGCGTACTTCAACGATTCCCAACGACAGGCAACTAAGGATGCAGGCAAGATAGCCGGGCTGGAGGTATTGAGGATTATCAATGAGCCTACGGCTGCATCATTAGCCTATGGATTGGATAGAAAGAAGAATGAACTCATTGCTGTCTATGACCTTGGCGGTGGAACCTTTGATGTCTCTATCTTAGAAATAGGAGAGGGCGTTTTTGAGGTAAAGGCAACCAATGGTGATACACACCTTGGCGGCGACGACTTTGGTCAAAAGATAATCGACTGGTTGTGTGAAGAATATAAGCGGGATCAGGGGATAGACCTGAAGCAGGATAAAATGGCTATCCAGAGACTTAAAGAGGCAGCAGAAAAGGCAAAGTGTGAGCTTTCCTCAACAATGTCTACAGAGGTAAATCTGCCGTTTATTACAGCAGATGCCTCTGGACCAAAGCATATGAATGTTACCCTGACACGGGCAAAATTAGAGCAGATTGTAGATGACTTGATTGAACGAACAACTGGTCCATGTCAAAAGGCATTATCTGATGCCGGGATACAGACCTCTAAAATAGATGAGGTTGTTTTGGTTGGCGGTATGACCCGGATGCCAAGGGTTCAGGAGTTGGTAAAGAAGCTGTTTGGTAAGGAGCCTCATAAAGGGGTTAATCCGGATGAGGTTGTGGCAATAGGTGCAGCTATTCAGGCAGGGGTTCTTAAGGGCGAGGTAAAGGATGTAGTACTCTTGGATGTTACCCCGCTTTCACTTGGGATTGAAACACTTGGTGCGGTGTTTACCAGAATGATAGAAAGAAATACAACCATACCAACGCGTAAAGAGGAAATATTCTCTACCGCTGCAGACGGTCAAACCGAGGTGGAGATTCATGTACTTCAGGGTGAACGACAAATGGCGGCAGATAATAAGACATTGGGAAGGTTTCATCTTATAGGAATTCCACCGGCTCCAAGGGGTATACCCAAGGTTCAGGTAACCTTTGATATTGATGCTAATGGTATCCTGCAGGTTGTGGCAAAGGATATAGCTACTGGAAAGGACCAAAAGATAACAATCACTGCCTCTTCCGGATTGTCAAAGGATACTGTGGAAAATCTCGTGCAGGAAGCAAAATTGCATGAAGAAGAGGATAGGAAGAAAAAGGAAGAGATAGAAACCATTAATCAGGCAGATACCCTTATTTATGCTACACAAAAGGCAGTGAGTGAATATGGGGATAAGCTCAATGATGCTGAAAAGAAAGAGATAGAGGATGCCATCTCTGAACTGAAGGATGCTGTTAGTAAAAAAGATATTGATGCTATAAATAAGGGCATCGAAAAATTGGGTAAGGCTTCACAAAAGATAGGTGAAGAGATGTACAAACAGGCTGAGGCACAGCAGGCACAGGCTCAGCAGCAGACACCCCCCTGATTCTTCTGGTACGGCAAAGGAAGGGGATGTGATAGATGGTGAGTATAAGGTTGGCGAATAAATTTGACAACAAGCTGATTGATTTTCATAAGGAGGTGAGAACTGTAAATTGTATGTAACAAGGGAGTATATTCCCTATTAATTGTCAGTTAATAAAAGGAGGATACGGTATATGAAGATTAGACCATTAGGAGACAGGGTCATTGTTAAAAGGGTTGAGGGTGAAGAAAAAACAAAGGGTGGGATAATTATCCCTGATACAGCCAAGGAAAAACCACAAAAGGGTGAAATATTGGCAGTTGGACCCGGCAAGGTAACAGAGAAGGGTGACAAGATTGCCATGGAAGTTAAGGTCGGAGATAAAGTGCTCTTTGGCAAGTATTCAGGCACTGATATAAAGATTGAAAGTGAAGAATGTCTTATCATGCATCAGGATGATATCCTTGGGATTATTGAATAGCTTAGAAGGGAATAGCCCTTAACCTCCTTTTATTAAGGAGGAAATTTTGAAAAATATGGAGGCAAATTAAAAATGGCAAAGCAACTTTTATTTGGTGAGGATGCAAGAAAATCCATCATGAAAGGAATGGATACCCTTGCTGAGGCAGTAAAGGTTACCCTTGGTCCAAAGGGTAGAAATGTGATTATCGATAAAAAGTGGGGCTCTCCTACTATTACCTGTGATGGTGTTACAGTAGCAAAGGAGATAGACCTTCAGGACCCATATGAAAATATGGGTGCTCATTTAGTCAGAGAGGT
>JBDRAP010000272.1:0-4210 GCA_043823615.1 bacterium | reverse complement strand
TGCCCTTTGTGGTAGGTACAGACCTATGTATCTCTACCCAATAACTCCTGTGGTTGTCCCGTATCAGGGCAGGCACGGGGGCCTGCCCCTACAACAGAAACAAACATTCTGACTCCCGTATTCTTGCTACCTGAATAGTTATGTAAATTCTATATATGAACAGGTCGTAAATTTTTGGAGGGATAAAATGGCAGATGAACATTCTTTTGATATAGTGAGTACAATTGATCTGCAGGAGGTGATGAATTCCGTACAACAGGCAATGAAGGAAATAGGTCAGAGATTTGATTTCAAGGGGAGTAAAAGCAGCATAGAGTTTAATAAGGACGCATCAGAGATAACGCTTATTTCTGATGATGAACACAAGATGAAATCCGTTATAGATGTGCTTCAATCTAAATTAGTCAAGCGGGAAGTATCCTTGAAATCGCTTCAATATGGGAAGATAGAGAAAGCAGCAGGGAATACGGTAAGGCAGGTAGTTGCCCTTCAACAGGGGATTGCCCAGGATAAGGCAAAGGAGATAGTGAAGATAGTTAAAGACTTAAAGATAAAGGTTCAGGCAGGGATTCAAAAGGACCAGGTGCGAGTAAGGGCTAATAAAATTGACGATCTGCAGACAGTCATTAATATGCTTAAAGAAAAGGACTTGGGTATACATATGGAGTTTATAAATTATAGATAAGGTTGTTATGGAATGCATCATTTGTGATGATGCCTGTATTGAATGACAGAATACAGAATAGATGCAGATTCTTCCATTCTGACTACATGTATTCTGACTACTGAATTCTATTGAGGTGATGAAAAATGAAAAGAATAGTATTTGGCTTGATAATGGTGATGACTGTAAGTAATGTGACGGCTGCACCTATTGATATGCAGATTGGGTGTCGGCCCCAGGGTATGGGTGGGGCGTATGTAGCAGTGGTGGACGATGCCAATGCCGTGTACTGGAATCCAGCTGGGCTTATTAATGTTAAGTCAAAAGAGTTTGGTTTTTCATATCTGAAGCCTATGGGTGTTGATGGTATAAGTGTATCATGTTCGTCCCTGGCTGTGCCATTTGGCAGTAAATGGGCTATTGGAATAAACTATCTTGATAATATGGGAAAACTTGAAGAGGGCAGGGATGCAAGGTATAAGGAAAACAAGATGCAGGAGACAACCTTTATTCTTGCAGGTGCCCATAAGTTTACATCAGTGCTATCTGCCGGGATGAGTGTCAAACGGTTTGGGATGGATACATCACTTGATAGTGGTGGTGGATTTGGGTATGATATGGGGCTTTTGTACAATTCTTCTGTAAAAGAGAAAAATCAAATAGGTATTGGGCTATTGTTGCGAAACTTTTCAGCTGACCTCAAGGATGAGTCATTCCCTGCAACAGTAAGGTTTGGTCTGTGTGGTAAGTTTTACAATGAGCGGTTGATTGTGGCTGCGGATGTTAATACCAAAAAGGGTGTAAATGAGAAAAAAGATTATTCATTGCAGCATCACGCCGGGTGTGAGGTTGAGGTTGCGGAAGGTATGTGGCTCAGGGCAGGGGAGGATAGGGGAAATCTATCTGCCGGCATGGGTTTTTCCCTTCGTAACTGGCAATTGGATTATGCATTCAATAAACTTGAAGGCTATGACCTTGACCATTCCCATCGGGTCTCGGTGCTGGTGAGATTTTAAGCAGCAATTCTTGGTGAGCATATGGACAATTCCTTGTGGTTGTAAGAATAACAGATGTATTCTCAAGGTCTTTTTGTAAAAAACAAGCGAAAAATAAATCTTGACTTGCAGTTATGTTTGGGGTATAATGCATACTTATCATTTTTTTTATAATTAGGAGAAATAAGATGAAAGAAAAAGTACGGATTGGAATTATTGGTGGCAGTGGTCTTTATCAAATGGATGGAGTAGAAGATGTTACGACAATGGCTATTGATACCCCTTTTGGCAAGCCATCTGATGAATTAATCATTGGCAGCCTTAATGGTGAAAAAATAGCTTTTTTGGCAAGGCATAAAAGGGGGCATTGTATCATGCCCACAGAGATAAACTACAGAGCAAATATCTATGCCTTAAAATCAATTGGTGTAGAATGGATTATCAGTATTAGTGCTGTAGGAAGTTTGAAGGAGGAGTTCAAGCCATTGGATATGGTTATCCCTGATCAGGTGTTTGATTATACCAAACATCGGACTTCTACCTTCTTTGGGAATGGAATGGTGGCTCATGTTGGGATGGCTGACCCATTTTGCCCCATCTTAAGTCAAATCCTGCTGGATACAGCTACGGATGCAGGATGTTGCGTTCATAAGGGAGGAACCTATGTTTGTATCGAAGGACCGCAGTTCTCTACCCGGGCTGAATCAAATGCATATCGTCAACTTGGATTTGATATCATTGGCATGACTGCTATGCCGGAGGCAAAACTTGCCAGAGAGGCACAGATTTGCTATGCCACACTTGCTATGGTCACAGATTATGATGTCTGGCATGAATCAAGCCATGATGTTACTGTAGAAATGGTTATAGAAAACCTGAATAAGAATGTTGCTAATGCTCAAAGAATAATCAAGGACATGATCAACAAAATTCCACAAGAGAGGGGATGTAGTGCCTCTGGCAAATGTGCTTGTGCCTCTGCTCTAAGGGATGCGGTGATTACTAATCCTGATATAATTCCGGATGAAACAAGAAAGAAATTGGCATTGTTGATGTCGTAACTATTTACTCAAGTGAAGTGCAAGAAAAGAATATGAACCGCAGAGACACAGAGTTCACAGAGATGATAGATGACAGAATAATCTAACCTCTGACTTTGCGTAAATTCTCTGCGTCTTGCGTGTCTCTGCGGTTAGTCTTTACTTCAGACGAGTAAAGTGTTGCTTGATGTCTGGCTTATAAGACCTATTATAACGGAGGATTCTACTGTGGATAAGAAAAGATTAGATAGTATTATTTCAAAGTTTAGTGAGGCAAGTGTGCTTGTGATAGGTGATTTGATGCTGGATGAGTTCGTTTGGGGCAAGGTAACCAGAGTATCACCAGAAGCACCTGTGCCAGTGGTAGATGTTACCTCGATTACCTTTTCCCCTGGTGGGGCAGGAAATGTGGTCAATAATATCCGTGTCCTTGGTGGGAAGGTATATCCTGTTGGTATAGTTGGTGAGGATGGTACAGCTCAAAAGTTGATTGCAGAATTAAGAAGAAAAAATATTGATGTAGATGGTATTGTTGTTGATAGTGAACGGCCAACAACATTAAAATCAAGGGTTATTGCTCACTCACAACAAATGCTCAGAATTGATCGGGAACAAAGGGGAGAAATCCCGGAATGGGTGGCAAAACAGATGTTGAGTTATGTCAAAATGCTCTTGCCAGAAATAAAAGCAGTAGTTGTCTCTGATTATGGTAAAGGGGTTGTTTCTCCTCGGTTACTGGAGGAGTTGATTCCATTGTGTCGAAAAAATTCTCTTCCAATAATTGTTGACCCAAAGGTAAACCATTCCTTATATTACAAGGGAATATCTGTGATTACTCCTAATCACCATGAGGCAGGAGAAATTATCCATCAAAAGATTATAAATGAAGAACTACTCCTGCTTGCTGGACAGAGAATACTTTCAGAGCTTGAAAGCGAGGCAGTGCTGATTACCAGAGGAGAGGATGGCATGTCGCTTTTTGAAAAGGATGGAAGCATCACTCATATCCCTACGGTTGCAAAAGAGGTCTATGATGTAACCGGTGCAGGAGATACAGTGGTAAGTGTGATGTCTCTAAGCCTTGCATGTGGGGCGAAGATGAAAGAGGCATCTGTTTTATCTAATTTTGCGGCAGGAATAGTGGTAGAAAAGGTTGGCACGGCTGTAGTTACTGCCTCAGAATTAAGAGAAAGGATTAAGGGTTCTTATGAGTGAAAAGATTAAGAGCTTGGAGAAAATAAAACAAATAGTTGGTATGCTCAAAAGTCAGAACAAAAGGATTGTTTTTACTAATGGGTGTTTTGATATTCTGCATATAGGCCATGCCAAATACCTCGAAGAGGCAAAACGACTAGGTGATGTCTTGATCATAGGGCTAAATACAGACTGGTCAGTATGTGCCAATAAGGGTCCTTTGCGTCCATTGGTTGGTGAACAGGGCAGGGCAGAGGTTTTGGCAGCACTCTCTTGTGTTGATTATATCGTTATGTTTGATGAATTTACCCCGGAAA
>JBDRAP010000271.1:0-4161 GCA_043823615.1 bacterium | reverse complement strand
GCACCCTAATTGCAATTTTTTTCAAAATTTTCAAAAAAATTAATCTTTTTACTCCAAATACCAATTTTTTGCTTTGGTCAGACTACAAGGGGGGAAAATCGCATAAGAATAAGGGGGGATTGCTTTATCGAATATTCAGTTCTGGATGTCATAATGCCTCAGTTATCAATGGAAATTGGTAGGTGAGACAGGGGGCAGGCACAGGTGGACCTGCCCCTACGGTAAATGTCATAAATCAGTAGGGGCAAACGACCGTTCGCCCCTACCTGCAATATGTTGTGGCATTGATGTCCAACTTCAGAGTTTTTACACAATCTGGCGTAAGAATGATTAGAGCAGAGACAAGCCCTGCAGCTACAAATAGTTGTGGAAATTTGTAACTGCAACCTACCAGAGGTGCTACCCAGCAATTCTCATTTTGGCACGCAAAGGTCGCAAAGTTTTCGCAGAGTCCGCAGAGATAAGGATAAAGAAATGAGAAAATGATGAAAATCTCATCTTTTTCTCTCTTTCTTAACATTCTTTGCGAATCCTTTGCGATCTCTGCGAGAATCTTTTTTTCATAATTAGAATTGCTGGGTGCTACCCCCTTGTGGTCGCTGTCTCCATTCTGACTCCTGAATTCTGAATACCTGAATAGTTACAGTTTGCCTTCCTAAAATTTGCCGGAAATTTGCAAACAGGCTTGAATTTGGGCGGGATAATCCTTTGAGGTGCTTGACCTTTTGGTAGTTTTGCTGCTCATTGCTCCATCCATATTTAATTGTAATCCGGCTATCCTTGACCCTATGCCCAATGAGTATACACAGCCAATATCATCCTCAGCCAGATTCTTTGCTATCCCACCCCTTAACATCAGTTTATCATTAAACATTCTCTTTTCTGCCCCACAAGCAAGCTCCATAGATTTATAGCCTTGCAGCAAGGTTTCATTTTGGGTCAGATAGCAATCCATGTCCAAAATAAGGCTATTTAATGGCCTGAAGGCTGCACCAATCTTTACCTGTGGTTTCAGCAAATAACTATCCATGTGTGCTTCCGGAGGATAGAAGAACATGGGTGAATTTAGGTTTTCCCCTTTCAGTGTTAGCATCCATTTATCCAGACAGTAAACCAAACCAATATCTATCCCCAGTTTGGTGGTTACAGATGTTTCAGCTACCCCCTTCTCTTCCAGAGCTACCTTTTTGACTACATCCTTTTCCCATGCTATTGGATCAGCAAAATTCAGTTGCCCTTTCAAGAGTTTTACGGTATAGCTCCATGAAAAATTCTTCCTGCAGGAATTAATAACCTGAGTAAACCCAAGCTCTTTTATTCGAATATATCTGATCATCAGGTAGGGATCAGGCTCATCCCCCTTAAAATAGGGGTTGCCTGAAGACTGTTGGTGTTCAAACACGGAAAAGCCATAATTCCCTATCAGCCAATTTATCCCGGCACAGGTCTCAATCAATAATCCCATCCTTTCCCTCTTCAGGTCATCAACCTCTTTTTTAAGCCGAATGCACTTGTCAGCACCACTCCCTTCCCATTCCTTCCATCCTTCAATATCATTCAGTTCCTTGAGGATATCATGAGTAGCAATCAATTTTATTTCTATGGGTATCGATATGGACTGTATGGTTTGTGTTGGTAATCCCTCAGTTGCCGATGGGAATCGGTAGTCGCAACTAATAGAGGTGCTCTCCTCTTTAGGTTGCGTTATCTTACGCGGGCTAAAGCCTGCGACTATCACTGATAACTGAGGCATTACTCTGACTTGTGTATCAATAAAAAAAGGCTGGGCACAACAAGATGTTGCTGAATAAACCATAAATATCAACAACCATCTTGCTACACACAGCCAATTTTTCTGAACTATTTGCCTTGTCATTAGCCCTCTGAATTCATGGGTAAGATAGGCATCCACCCCCGTCAGCCGGGGACAACACCTTCTACCCCTACTCTGCCTATTTGTTCTAAATGTAGAGACGCAAAATTTTGCGTCTCTACCGAATAATAGCCAGCTTGCCAGTCTTCTTATTATCAGCAGGATCAGTAATAAGATAGATGTAGATACCGCTGGCAACCCTTTCACCATCAGAATTACAAGTATCCCATCTCTGCGGTGAGCTTTGTACAGTTATCTCATGCACCAACTCACCTGCAATGTTAAATATCTTAATAGTAGAATTTTCAGTTAGCCGATCAAAGTAAATGTTGTAGCCATGTTTATCCGACAGATTAGGATTTGGATAGACAATCACTTGGTTTAGATTAGCTTCAAACCCGGGACCCATCAGGATAAAATAGGAAAGATGGGTTACTGGTGCAGAGACTGTTTTGTTAACCGTATCTACCTGTGAGTCAAGCATTATCCATCGCCACCCATCACCTACCTGAGTCAGTCGATAAATCCTCAGCCTGTCTTCCCTTATCTTGGTACCAGATACATAGCCGCCTTCTACTTGATAGGGAATGGTAATTGTCCCGGCAGTGGTAAAGGTTGCTGATACCCCCTGCGGGTTAAAATGCCGCAATGTCCCTTCCACCCGATTGATTCGCTTGTCAACATTATCTGCCTCATTAGCTGCATTAACCGCTGCCTGATCAGCCGTATTCACTGTTGAGGTTATCTCAATGTAACCTGTACCAACAAGCGTTCCTGTTCCAATCAATAGCCTTGTCCTGCCATCATCAGCTATAATCTGACCAGCAGTATGACTGCCCAATGATTCAATGGTTATAGATAGAGTGGCTATAGCCAGATTATTCGCTGTAGCAGTAATGGTTACAGTTGTATCTGTCCCATTATGTTTGAAGAAAAAGCTCTTTTCACTGACATTAGCCGCAATCGTAACGCTACTGGTTGCTGTCCATGCAGCACCGGCAGCTGAGTTACAAAACGAGGATTTAGCCGATGACAAGGCAGCAAGGCTAATCCCCACAGCCGTAGTCCCTGAATTGACATTGCCGAATACATCCTGTGTCTGCATACTCAAGCCTAACGGCATACCTATCTGAACCGTTGGCGTACCCAAGATTGCCAGTTTGACAATTGGTCCAGCAATTATCTTAACATTCGCTGTCCCTGTTGCCCCATTGATCATAGCCCTAATCTGTCCATTGGTAGTCTTGGTTGCCGCTGCAAGGGTTATGCTGCCAGTATCAGCAGCCATCTCAGAGATAGTACCAAGATAGCTGTCAACCACCCATGTGTAACTTAACCCTGTCATCTGCCAGTTAAACCGATTAAGGGCATTTGCTGTAAAAATCTGATTGCCTCCTGCAACCACATTTTGTGCAGCTGGTGTAATAATTACACTGCTTACAGTCCCGGCTATTACTGAGAAGGTTGCTGTGGCGACAATACTCGTCCCGTAAGAGGCTGTAACAGCTAATGTGCCTGTATCTAACCCCTTAATAGCGGCTGCTTGCCCGGTAATCGTTGTAATAGTACCTATTCCCTTGACTATCTGCCAGTTGAAATTAGCAGCATCTGTTCTCGTACCATTAAACTGATTATAAGCTGTAGCCACAAGTTGTCTGGTTTCACCAGCAGTTAGAGTACCTATACCTGCTGCAATGGTCAGATGATGAACATCACCGGCAATAACCTCAATAGCCACACTTGTCTTTGTCCCATTAGCTGCTGCGGTTAAGGTACCCTTGCCAATACCTGTTGCCCTAAAAATCGTAGAAGAACCAATCATTGTGGCAATAGTCCCCATATTTCCAGCCAACTGCCATGTAAAGGTACCCGGCACCTCGTAACCATCATTGTTTTTCGCCTTAGCCTCAAAAACTTGAGTCTGACCTAACTCCAATGTTGTCAGGCTGCCGGGAATAATCTCAACCCTGTCAATGTTTGCATCCAAGATAATGGTAGTAGATACAGGAGCAGACATCTGTCCCTTATTCCCTGCCCTATCTTCAGCCATAGCATAGAAATAATAGGTAGTTCCAACCGTGCCTGTAAACAAAGCTGAGGTAGCAGTTGTCCCGCATATCCATGTAGTATAGGTTTGAGGTGGTGTCGTATCTGCTACAGACACCGTATAACTACTGATACTTCCCACAGTATCTGTTCCATACCAGCTAACCTCAAAGGTGGTTGTCCCCTGAGAGGGTGCAACCGTTACCGTAGCAGACGGTGGTGTGATATCAAGAATATGATAA
>JBDRAP010000270.1:0-7202 GCA_043823615.1 bacterium | reverse complement strand
TGTTGTCTATCCTGCAGGCACAGGGAAATTGGAGGATAGGTTTCTTACCTTTAATTCCGGGGATGGCTTTGGTTACGCTAAGGAAAATAATATAGATGATGTGGGCTGGACAAGGGTATTGCTGGATGATGTGGAAACACTCTTTCATATTGACAAAACCAGAGTCTATGCTGCCGGCTTTTCTAATGGGGCATTTATGTGTTATCGGCTTGCCTTTGAACTTTCCGATAGGATTGCTGCCTTTGCCCCGGTAAGTGGGGTTTTGGGTGTAAAAACCTCTAATTATAACTTGAACAGCCCGATTTCGATCATCCATTTTCATGGATTAAATGACCCAAATGTCGCTTACCACGGAGGAGTTGGACCAAAGGCATTTGAAAAGATTCCGCGTCCAAGCGTTTCAGAAACTATCCGGTTTTGGGTTGATCATAACGGATGCTCCCAAGAACCTATGGAGAAAACCAGAAAAGGAAAGGCAGTTTGCACAATGTATGCCCCCGGGAAAGAAGGCTCAGAGGTAATTCTCTGGACATTAGAAGATGGTGGACACACATGGCCGGGTGGCAAATCAACACTACCGGAACAACAGGCGGGAAAGGTCAATACCGATATTTCTGCCTCAGAGCTGATGTGGCAATTCTTTGAGAGGCATCCTATGCAAAAAAAGCCTTGATTATCGGGCATTGTTAATTAATTTCGTAAGCAGCAGGCTTGTTGATTTTATCAATCACTGGACGGCTCAGTGAATATTGAGGTTTTGTATGCTGAAGAAAATATCTGGCTTTCCCAAAAGAAAATGGCAGAACTTTTTGGCTGCTCTACTGATAATATCTCCCTTCACTTAAAAAAATAGGTGTAACTATTCAGGTAATCGGATTTATCGGATAAAACGGATAAAAAATATCTGCTCAATCCGCTTAATCCGATTACCAAAAGGAAATTTTATAAATGTTTAGTAAGTAATGGGTCAGTGAACTGGGGAAAATTAGACACACCCCCTCCCCCCTCTCAAGAGGATTACACACCCCCTCCCCCCTCTCAAGAGGGGATTTTCTGTATTCCCCTCTAATAAGAGGGGTTAGGGGTGTGTATAAGAGGGGTTAGGGGTGTGTAAATTATTGGATTCTAAAAAGGAAAACCATGAAAAAGAATAAACAGATTGCCAGACAGAATACATTCACAGAGTTTCTGCTCTACACCACGCCAAACGGCAAGGTGAAGGTGGAGATATTTTTGCGTGATGAAAATATTTGGCTTACACAATATAAAATAGCTCTTTTGTTTGGCGTGCAAAGACCGGCTATCACTAAGCATCTCAAAAATATTTTCGAAAGCGGGGAATTGCAAGAAAATTCAGTTAGTTCCATTTTGGAACTAACTGCCGATGATGGAAAAATATACCAAACCAAGTTTTATAATCTTGATGCCATTATTTCCGTTGGCTATCGGGTTAATTCTACTCAGGCAACGCATTTTCGTATCTGGGCAACCCAAGTACCCGTATGCTTGAATCCGATTTTGACAGGGAAGTAAAAATTTGGTAAATATTTCTGCCACAGAGGTCATAGAGAGCACAGAGGGATAAATATGTATACAAAAAAGGAGCACATTACATTATGCAAATCAATGGTCAAACAAAAATTGTAGGTATTATTGGAGATCCTGTGAAACATTCTCGTTCTCCACAGATGCATAATGCTGCCTTTAATCATCTTAAGTTGAACCTTGTGTATGTTCCCTTTCATGTCAAACCAGAATCATTGGGTGAGGCAATAAAAGGTATGAAGGCATTGGACATGGTTGGATTAAATGTTACTGTACCCCATAAGATTGAGGTAATGAAATACCTTGATGAGATTTCTCCTGCTGCCGGCATTATTGGAGCTGTAAACACCATCTATGTTAAGGATAACAGGCTTATTGGTGATAATACGGATGGCTACGGATTTGTCAGGGCATTGGTTGAGGATGAGGGCATAACCATTGCAGGCAAGACTATTGTTGTCCTTGGGTCTGGCGGCTCTGCCAGGGCAATAGGTCATGCCCTGCTTCAAGAGAGGATCAGAATGTTGATATTTTGTAATCGTACAATATCCAAGGCAAACGAAATGGCAAGATCATTTGAGACTCAGACTCAGGGCGCATTCGTTGCAAGCATGGGGATAACAGATAACAGGGCTGAGATAATTCGTGCAGATATATTGATCAATGCCACTTCAGTAGGGATGAAACAGAATGATCCGTTATTGATAGACCCAGCATGGATACGAAAGGGACAGGTGGTCTGTGATATTATTTATTCTCCTCCACAAACACTACTCTTGCAGAAGGCTAAAAAGCGTGGGGCAAAGACGATAAATGGGCTGGGCATGTTGGTCCATCAAGGGGCATTGTCCTTTGAGATATGGACAGGGTGTCCTGCACCTGTGGAGATAATGAGAAAGGCTATTTTGGATGCAGATTGAACAAAAAAGGTGAATAATAGTAAATGGACATGATTTTTGAAGGTATAAAAAAAGCATTCTTTCTTCTCTTTACTCTTGACAGAGAAGTGATGGGGATTACATGGCTTTCTCTTAAGATCTCCGGGATGGCAACATTCATTAGTATGCTGATAGGTATTTCTCTGGGGATGACTGTTGCCCTTTCCCGGTTTCCTGGAAGAAATTTGGTGGTTAGCTTAATTAATACAGGGATGGGATTGCCGCCAGTGGTAGTAGGATTATTTATTACCATTTTTCTTTGGCGAAACGGACCATTGGGTTTTTTGGAAATTCTCTATACGCCAACTGCCATAATTATTACACAAGTAATAATTGCCTCACCCATTGTTACGGGTATTACCCTGTCAGCCATACAGCATTTGCCTGCTAATCTCAGACTACAGATTCTGTCGCTTGGAGCAACACGCCTTCAAATGGTCTGGATTCTTGTTAAAGAGGCAAAACTCTCTCTGCTCACAGCTGTTATGGCAGGATTCGGTGGCGTCATTTCCGAGGTAGGGGCATCAATCATGGTTGGTGGTAACATTAAAGGATATTCCAGGGTATTAACAACAGCAACGGTTATGGAGACCAGCCGAGGCAATTTTGATATTGCCATAGCCCTTGGGATAATTCTCCTGCTGCTTTCCTTTACAATCAACGCAATTCTTACCAATATCCAACAAGGGGAAAGGCTGCGATGAATAAAGATCAACTATCAGAGGTGTTGCCTTTGCCAGAGGTGCTACCTCCTGTTCTTGAGGCAAACAATATCCTTGTGAAAAAAGGGAGCGTAACTGTTCTCGATATTCCTCATTTTTCCATTGAACAAGGAAAACACCTCACCCTTATTGGTCCAAATGGTGCAGGAAAATCAACACTTTTGTTAACATTAGCCAATCTATTAAAATTGCAACAAGGCAGTAATTCTGGTAAGGGTGAAATTTATTTTAAGGGCAATAAAATCTATTTAAGCTACGATACGGCAATTGCCTATCGCAGAAACATTTCCATGGTTTTTCAGGAACCCCTTCTTTTCAATACAACTGTTTTTAATAATGTTGCATCAGGTCTGAAAATTAGAGGAATCAGGTCGTTTGAAATCCAAAATACAGTGAATGAGTGTCTCCAGCGATTTGGTATCAGTCATCTAAATAACCGTTCTGCCCGGAAGCTCTCCAGTGGTGAGGCAAAACGAACAAGCCTTGCCCGGGCATTTGCGACCAAACCAGAAATTCTTTTTCTTGATGAACCATTCTCATCCCTTGATTTGCCAACTCGTGAATTATTGATGGAAGATCTCGAAAAAAACTCAAGAGAGATGGGTATGACTACTATTATGGCAACACATGATAGAATAGAAGCACTACAGCTATCTGATTATATTACGGTAATGGATAAGGGAAAAATCGTCCAAAGCGGTACCCCTGAAGAGATTATGAGCCACCCGGCAAACAAATTTGTTGTCTCTTTTATGGGTGGTGAGAAGGGAAGAAAATTAAAAAGCAATGGAATAGCACACGGATAACGCGAATTAAACAGATTTACACGGATTCTCTTTTTATCTGTGCAAATCCATAGTATCCGTGTCATCTGCGTGCTATTTTAATATATGTAGCTATGCTCAAAAGGAGAATCCTATGAACTGTATTTCTCGCAGAAACTCTATTCCTGTAAAGATAGGCAATCTCATCATAGGTGGGAACCAGCCCATATCTGTTCAATCAATGACCAAGACAGATACACGGGATGTTCCAGCCACTGTTTTTCAGATTAAACAATTGATTGATGCCGGGTGTGAAATAATCAGGGTTGCTGTACCTGATATGAAAGCAGCCAAATGTCTTGGACAGATCCGTAGTCAGATTAATATCCCCTTAGTAGCTGATATTCATTTTGATTATCGATTAGCCTTAGAGGCAATTAACCAAGGTGTGGATAAATTAAGATTAAACCCTGGAAATATTAAGGATACAGAAAAGATCAGCCTGATATGTCGTGAGGCTAAAAGATTTAATATTCCTATTCGTATTGGGGTAAATAGTGGCTCTGTAGACAGAAAAAGATTCACAGAGATAACACCTCAGGCACTTGTATCATCAGCCATGGAGCATATACGCCTTTTAGAGGAATGTGATTTCACTAACATCATTGTTTCCTTAAAATCATCCAATATCCCTCTAACCATTGAATCATACAAGCTAATGTCGGAAATGACCTCATATCCATTCCATATTGGCATTACAGAGGCAGGTCCGATTCGTTCCGGAAGTATCAGGTCTGGTGTGGGCATAGGGATATTATTATCCATGGGACTGGGAGACACTGTCAGGGTTTCACTCACCGCTGATCCGGTAGAAGAGGTCTATGCTGCCTATGAAATCCTTCAATCCCTGAATCTGCGAAGGCATGGGATTCAATTAGTTTCCTGTCCTACCTGTGGCAGAACAGAGGTAGATCTTCAAAGAATTGTTTATTCCCTTGAAGATAAACTACGAGTTATAAAAAAACCTCTTCACATAGCTGTAATGGGTTGCATTGTTAATGGTCCTGGTGAGGCATCTGAAGCAGATATAGGGGTAGCCTGTGGCAAGGGTGTAGGTCTTTTGTTTAAGAAAGGGATGCCTCTTTATAAGGTACCGCAAGAAGGAATTGTTGATGCGTTGATGGATGAAATTAATCAGATAATTCTGTAACAACTATTCGCAGAGACTTGTAATTGCAACCCTTGTGGGTGTTCAACACTTCTCGTTCACCGAGAATCGCTGACACAAGTCAGCAATTCTCATTTTGGCACGCAAAGGTCGCAAAGTTTTCGCAGAGTCCGCAGAGATAAGGATAAAGAAATGAGAAAAATGATGAAAATCTCATCTTTTTCTCTCTCCCTCTGCGTTCCTTGCGAATCCTTTGCGATCTCTGCGAGAATCTTTTTTTCATAATGAGAATTGCTGGACACAAGTCAAATTGACTTGACATTTGTAGCTACATTTGGTATAATAAAAATGGTTAATTGGGTGAGCAAGGAGCTATTTATTTTGAAGAAGAATATTATTATCTCTATTTGTCTTGGATTAATAACAGGTGTATCTGTCATCTTTTTGTTTAAGATACCAATTTTTGAGACAATCAATAATAGGTGTCTGGATATTATGTTTAATCTCCGGGGAGATATGAATATCCATCGCGATATTGTCCTTATTGAGATAGACGATAAAACAATTGATGCCTTGTCATGGCCATTAAAAAAAGATGTCTATGCAAGGGTAGTGGAAATGCTTTCTCATGCAAGGGCAAGGGCAATTGGGCTTGACATGGTATTTCCAAATACAGATAAAAAAGATGACAGCTATCTTGCCTCAGCCATAGCAAATGCCAGAAATGTATCTCTCGGATTTGAGTTTAAGCCTGATCAGAGAAGAAATCTTCTGCCAATCGTTAAGGACAAAAATATTCCTGTTGCACAACATGTCCTGCTGCCAAATCCAAGTCTATTATCAGCAGCTCGTTCTATTGGTCACATATCCATTTTGCCTGACAAGGATGGAATTGTTCGCCGTATCCCTTTATTGCTAAAATATGCTCCTTCATCCATAAGGAAAGGGGAAAAAGACAAGATTTCTTCCTGTTTGCCACTTCAGATGATGATTGACAGCCTTAATATTTCGTCAATAGGCTTTAACCATAATGGGATAATGCTTGATAAATTTCGTATTCCAACAGATAAATCATATCAAATGCTAATAAATTATAACAACAATGGCTTTAGAAGATATTCCTTAGTGGATATAATTGATTCACAAGGAAATATCCTGATGGATCCATTTTATTTCAGAAATAAGATGATCTTGATTGGTTCGGTGTCTAAAAAGTGTTACGAGATTAGTCGTACCCCTTCCGGAAATAATGTCCCGTCTCTTTATATTCATGCTAATATTCTTAATAATATCCTTACCAGTAATTTTCTGACCCCAATCCCTGAGATCTTAAATAATGCCAGCCTGTTATTAATCGGGCTTGTTCTGGGGATTATACTCTCTGTTCTGCCATATGGTAATGCCGTGATTATTGCCTTTTGCGGGTGTTTTTTCTATGTTTTAATATGTTTTATCTCTTTTAAGTATAATGGGTTATGCTTAAATGTGCTTCCTTCGATAGTTATTGCTGTTGTCATGCCCGCGATAATAGGGCTTTATCGCTATCTTTTATCAGTAAATGATATTGATAAATTAGCAGGAAAAATGAAGCTAAATGAGTCTAAGATTAGCAGATTACAGAGGGAGAATGAAAAAATTAGTCTGAAATTAAACCCATCATTTAAGATAGATTTTCGGTCTAAAGAGATATGGTATCCGTCTACAGCTCAAAATGCCATAAAAATTTCCCGTGATTTTGAACATTCACTCCGTATTCTCCAGTGCCTTGTTCATGAAAGATGGGGATCTGACAGGCCAGAGATACATTGGATAGAAGGGTTTATCATCTATCACGACTCCTGGACAAAAGATTATCCAGTGGATCCAAGACAAGCATTTGATACAGTCATTACTCAATTAAATATAAATTTGTTTGGAAAGGAGATTGGAATAAAGAAAAGAGTAATTATGCAAACAGAACAAGGATATTATAGCTTAAATAGTAATATCCGATGTGAGTCCAATGTAAAAAGTTCCATCAGGTGCTTTAAGAAGGCATATGAGCTGTTTCAGGCAAATAAATTAG
>JBDRAP010000269.1:0-3322 GCA_043823615.1 bacterium | reverse complement strand
TGTTGTCTATCCTGCAGGCACAGGGAAATTGGAGGATAGGTTTCTTACCTTTAATTCCGGGGATGGCTTTGGTTACGCTAAGGAAAATAATATAGATGATGTGGGCTGGACAAGGGTATTGCTGGATGATGTGGAAACACTTTTCCATATTGATGAAACCAGAGTCTATGCTGCTGGCTTTTCTAATGGGGCATTTATGTGTTATCGGCTTGCCTTTGAACTTTCCGATAGGATTGCTGCCTTTGCCCCGGTAAGTGGGGTTTTGGGTGTAAAAATTTCTACCTATAACTTAAGCAGCCCGATTTCGATCATCCATTTTCATGGATTAAATGACCCGAATGTCGCCTACCACGGAGGGGTTGGACCAAAGGCATTTGAAAAGATTCAACGCCCAAGCGTGTCAGAAACTATCCGGTTTTGGGTTGATCATAACGGATGCTCCAAAGAACCTACGAAAGAAATTCGAACAGGAAAAGCGGTCTGTACAATGTATGCCCTTGGGAAAGAAGGCTCAGAGGTAATTCTCTGGACATTAGAAGATGGTGGACACACATGGCCGGGTGGTAAGTCAACACTACCGGAAGAACAGGTGGGAAAGGTCAACACTGATATTTCTGTCTCAGAAATAATGTGGCAATTCTTTGAGAGGCATCCTATGCAGAAAAGGTAACAGGTCAGTGAATTGGCATGAGAAACTGGCGGAATAAGGCGGACAACCACAAGGGGGTTGTTTCTTATACCTTCAGACTTGTCCGACCAGTCTGACTTGTCCGATAATAATAAATGGTTGTCGTTGTAGGAATAGGGTGCCAGGGTGCTACCCCCCCTTGTCCCTGTCCGAAACCGTTTGAGGCAGAAAACAGGCTTCCCTGCCAATCATTAACCGATTATATACACAACCCCTTGACTTAGAAGAGCTAAGACACAGGGAATTTATAAATTTTCAGGAGGTTATATGTCAAAGATAATCGCATCAGCAGCAATTAGAGGAGCGTATAAATTAGTTGATCGAGCAGAAAAAGAACTCAGGATTGCTATTAAAAATTTTGGCAAGGAAAAGGCTGTGGAATTCCCCAATACAGCCTACTATTTACCCATTATCTATGGGATGACAGGGATGGCTGTAAAAAAATTAGGGGATATGGAAATGGTTATTGAGGAAGCCAAAAAGCTCCTGCCTCCGCAGGTAGCAGAGAATGTCTGGCTGCCATATTTGGGTGGTACATTAGATGCCGGTATGGCCACGCTATTTGTTGAAGAAATAATTGAGGCGCTAAAATATCTTGAGGATCCCATTCCTTATCTGATAGCCTCTGCACCGGATGAAAAGAATCTCTGGATTGGTGCTGCAGATGATAAGATATTACGAGAGCGAGGGATAGAGTTTGTAGACGGTACTGCCCCCGGGTTTGCAGCATGTGTCGGCTCACTTCCGGATGCAGAGACAGCAGTAAAAATAGCCCATGAGCTTCAGGAAAAAAGCCTCTATGTGTTTATGTGTGCCGAGCATAATGGAAAAAGTATGGCTGAACAGCTAAAAGAAAAGAATATCCAGATGGGTTGGGAAACAAGGCTTATACCATTTGGACAGGATATTACGGCTGCTGTTTTTGCCCTTGGTTTTGCCACAAGGGCGGCTATGTCCTTTGGTGGCGTAAAACCCGGGGATTATAAAAGGATATTGATGTACAATCGTCATCGTGTTTTTGCCTTTGTCCTTGCCCTTGGTGAGGTTACAGATGAATGGTATGCTACGGCTGCCGGTGCTATCAATTATGGCTTCCCGGTAATTGCTGATACAGATATACCTGCCATTTACCCAAGGGGGATATGCCTTTATGAGCATGTGGTGCCAAGCATTCCACATTCTGAGATAGTTGCAAAGGCACTACAGGTCAGGGGATTGAAGGTTGTTCATGTAAAGATAGACATCCCTGTTTCCTATGCCCCTGCCTTTGAGGGTGAGCGAATCAAGAAGGAAGATGTTTATACAGAGATGTGTGGAAGTAGAACCAAAAAGCCTTCCTTTGAGTATGTAACCATGAAGCCAGCCGAAGAGGTGGAAGATAGTAAGGTAGAGGTGATTGGACCAGAGATTGATGAGATACAATCAGACGAGTCTCTATCCATGGGGATTGTGGTAGAGATAGCTGGTGCAAGGTTTCAAAAGGATTTTGAGCCCATTATAGAACGACAGATACATAAATTTGTCAATGAGGCACAGGGTATCTGGCATGCAGGTCAACGGGATATTAATTGGGTGAGAATAAGCAAGTCTGCATTTGAAAAAGGATTTCGCTTGCGGCATTTTGGAAATATTCTTCATGCCAAGATTCATGAGAGCTATTCAGGGATTGTGGATAAGGTACAGGTAAAGATATATACAGATGAGAAAAAGGCAAGGGAGGTTTTGGCTGTAGCAAAATTAGCCTATACAGAAAGGGATGAAAGAACTGCTGGAATGACAGATGAGGGTGTAGATGTATTCTATTCTTGTGCCCTCTGTCAATCCTTTGCCCCAACACATGTTTGTATTGTTACCCCAGAGAGACAAGGGTTATGCGGAGCCTATAGCTGGCTTGATTGCAAGGCATCGTATAGCATAGACCCGCGTGGAGCCAATAAACCTGTTAAGAAGGGAGAGGTAATCGATGAGAAGAAAGGGGCATGGAAAGGGATAAATGAGGCTATAGTAGCTTTGTCTCAAGGCAAGATAGAGCGAATGAATGCCTACACCATGATGGAAGACCCTATGACCTCGTGTGGTTGCTTTGAATGTATTTCCTGTCTCTTGCCGCTGTGCAATGGGATTATGACCGTGGATAGAGATTCAAGCATGATGACCCCATGCGGGATGAAGTTTTCTACTCTTGCCGGCTCTGTTGGCGGAGGCGTACAGTCCCCAGGATTCATAGGACACTCCAAGCTGTATATTACAAGCAAAAAGTTTATCTCAGGGGATGGCGGACTCTTAAGACTTACATGGCTGCCCAAAAACCTGAAGGAACAGCTTCGGGAAAAACTGGAAAAATTAGCAAAAGAGCTGGGTGTAGAAGGGTTTGTGGATATGATTGCTGATGAAACTGTAGCCACAACACAAGAAGAGGTTTATGAGTATATGCAAAAGGTTGGACATCCGGCATTGAAGATGGAAGAAATAGTGTAGCGATTCATGATATTTGAATTTGTGGGTAAGACAGAGGGCAGGCACAGGGGCCTGCCCCTACGGCATTGAATGTATGTTGGCGGGGGTGTCCGCAGGATAGCGAATGATACAGCCAATAAGTTTATTAATTTTAATTATATTCCTTTTATTCCCATT
>JBDRAP010000268.1:0-2129 GCA_043823615.1 bacterium | reverse complement strand
GTCAGTCATTGGTAGGAAAAAGAGGATAGTAAATTATACAGATGTGTAAAAAAGGAGAAAAGGGGAAAATGGAGAAGTGGGGAAAGATATGTCATTACAATATGTTGAGAATTCTTCTCCAATTCTCCAATTCTCCCCCTTTCTCCTTCTCCTTACACATCTTCCCTACTGATAACTGACCCATTACCAGATACAATTAAAAAAATTCTTGACTTTTTGCAATAAGCATGTTATACTAATTAAACCATAAGGGGAGGGTAAACCTTATAGGTGAGGATATTTTTGTGTGCAATAATAAACTTTACCCACTTAAAATTTTGTTAAATAAATGGACATTATTCCTTAGGATTAAGGATGATGTCCATTTTTTGTTTTCATATGTAACCATTTAACCATTAAATGATGAATAGCACGCAGATAATCCAGATTTACGCAGATTAAACGAATTCCACGGATTTTCTCTTTATCTGCGTAAATCTGCGTAAATCTGCGTGCTATTTATTCTGATATAGTCATTAATTTTTATGGAGGTACTATTCATGCTTAAACAACTTTTACTTTTGTTCATTTTGCTGCCAACCATATCTATGGCAACAACAACTGCTGTTTCTCAGGTGCCGGTGCCAAACAAATTTATCATTGCCATTGCTGAAATAGGCAAGGGCCCGGATAATCTTGAATCAGAGTCTGGCAAGGAAATAACCCGACTCATTGTTCGGGAATTAAAGGAGAAATTCAGTAAATTCAATGAGACAGCGATAGAGACTATCATCATCGAAAGAATTAAAAATAATGATGAGGCAGCTGCCCTTGGCAAAAAGTATGGGGCATCCCTGATTGTCTGGGGATGGATACCTGTTGCCACTCAGGATGCCTTTATCCCTAACTTTAAGGTTGTAAATGAGATAAAGGGCATGGAAATGATCAGTCAAAAGGAATTTTCAGCCAGACTTCGTGGGGTTGACAGCTTTACCTTAAGTGATGTTATTTGCGAAAGAGCTTCCATGCTATCCTCATTTCTGATAGGAATTGCTCATTATTCAGGCAAGGAGTATAAGGAAGCCTTGTTTGAGTTGAACGCTGTCAGAGGCGGTCTCACCGGCAAAGAAAGCTCTTTTGCTAATGGCGGATTTTTTGACTCTAAGGGGATAGCCCTGTACCTTGGGAATATTCATCTTTATCAAAAGGCGTATGAACTTGCTATCAAGGAATATGACAGGGCAATTATGCTGGATCCCTGCTATGGTAAGGCATGGTATAACAAAGCCATTGCCTTGACCAATCTTTCGCGGTATCGGGATGCCCTTATCTGTTACAATGAGACTATCAGGCTGTTGAACGAGGGATGCCTTGATGCATGGTATCAAAAAGCGGCTGTGTTATCCATGCTTGGAAGGTTTCAGGATGCACTTGTTGTTTATGAACAGGTTTCAATGCTTGAACCTGACAGCGTAGATGCCTTGTATAGAAAAGGGCTGACCCTCTGTAAACTTGGAGAGATGAAAAGAGCAATAGATTGTCTGGATGAGGCTGTCAAGCTAAAGCCTGCCTTGCCTATACTTGCGAATATCTTTTATACCAAAGGGACACTTCTTGAGGAGCAAAAAAGGTATGAAGACAGTATTGTTTGCTATGATGCCTGCCTGAAACTTCAGATGCAGAATAGTTCATGTTGGCAGCATAAGGCAATAGCCTTTGAAAGATTAGACAAAAAAACCGATGCTATTTTCTGTTATGATAATTTTCTCAGCCTTGAGCCGAATAATATTGATGCCCTGTATGCTAAATCTGTTCTGTTGTATGAGGTCAAAAACTACGAGATTGCCAATAAATGCCTTGATAAACTACTTGGGGTCTCACCCAAACATTTAGGGGCATGGAAACAAAAGGGGCTTGCCTTAAGCAGTCTTGGGAAATATGATGAGGCTATCAGATGTTTTGAGCAAACATCGGTTGATGGGGTAACACCACTGTCAGCTGATGTCTTATACTCCAAGAGTATTGCCTTGCTTGAGCTTAACCGCTCTGATGAGGCTATTACCTGTTTGGATAAGGTGCTTGCTCAGCAGCCTGCCAATACTGATGCCTTATTTTCTAAGGCTTTACTGCTGCAAAAGATGGGAAGAAAG
>JBDRAP010000267.1:0-8514 GCA_043823615.1 bacterium | reverse complement strand
CTTGCTGCTTTGGTTGAGCTGCCACTGGCTTTTGTACAGCCTGTGGCATGACTGGTTTCTTGGGTGTTGCTGGTTTTTGCACAATTATCTGTTGTTTTTGCCGCAATATTGCCGGCTTCTCATCTGCTTTTTGCTTCTTTTGCTGAGCTGCTACCGGCTTTTGTACAGCCTGTGGCATGACTGGTTTCTTGGGTGTTGCTGGTTTTTGCACAATCATCTGCTGTTTTTGCGGCAATATTGCCGATTTCTTGGCTATTTTTTGCTGCTTTGGCTGAGCTGCCACTGGTTTTTGTACAACTGCTTTCTGACTACTCATCACTGTTTCCTGTTGCACCTGCTCTCCCTTTAGTTTTTTTGCATAATACTCTGCATAGGATGTATGGCTTTGAATTGAAGAGGTATCGTCTCTATCTGAGGCAACGACAGGAACACTGGATTTTTCCACCTGTTTCTTCACAAGATGAGGCATTAGCTTCTCTTGAGGAAGTACCTCTGTCATCTGTGGTGTTGCAACAGGCATTATTTCTTTTTTTACAACACTTTTCTTGAGCAACTTTTTTTTCGGCAATATCGGGGTTTCTGATTTTTCTTCTGTCAGGACAACAGGCGTACCCGATTTTTGACAAATATCTACCTGCTCTTGTGGAATTGTTACCCATGCCCGACCCAAAAAAAAGCCAAAGATAAATACAATCCCACTGGCAAGTATTGTTCCAATAATAATGGAATTTTCTCTATTTGTTGGTCTTTTCTTCATCATCTTTTACAATTCCTCCCATATCTTTCTTATTTGTCTGGTAGTATCGAAGATGCTACCATCGTTGTCAACGATATAGTCAGCCTTTTCAATCTTATCCTCAAGAGAGAGCTGTGAATTAAGCCTTGCCTCTATCTGCAAATCACTCAAAAGATTCCGCATCTTCAATCGTTTTATCTGTGTATCACGAGAGGTAACAACAACTATTATCTTGTCTACTATTTTTTCTACCCCTGCCTCAATCAATAAAGGGGCATCTATAATAATTATTTTGCCATTTTGTTCCTGAATCTGTTTATCTATCTCTTCTCTGATTAAGGGATGGGTAATCTGGTTAAGCCTTTCCCTAGATAACCTATCATTAAATATTAATTCACCCAGGTAGTGTCTATTTATCGTTGAATCAGGATTAAGAGCTTTATCCCCAAAGGCATCAATTATTTGCTGCCATGCCGGCATTTGCGGCTCAACAATTTCCCTTGCTATTTTATCTGCATCAATTATTACTGCTCCCAATTCCTTAAATATATTGGCAGCTGTAGTTTTGCCGGTTCCAATGCTGCCGGTGAGTCCGATAATCATAATTACCCCTATTCAAGTATTCTGCATTCGTAACTATTCAGGTAGAGAAAGTGAGCGATTATCATTCCATAAATGTCCCATAGGGACAATATATCGGTAGAAAAATTATTATCACAAATGGTATAAATGCCGTAGGCATGGTATATTAAATTTTAATTGGTTCACCAATATATCGTTCCTACGGTTTCTACCAATATATCGTTCCTACGGTTTCTACCAATATTATGTTCCTAATCGGAACAATTATTGTAATTCCTTCATTATGCCTGAATAGTTACCTGCATTCTACATTATATTTCTACTTCCCTCAATTCCCTTGCTGCATCCTCCGGCGTTACTGGATTGAGGTAAAATCCTGTGCCCCATTCAAACCCGGCCATTCTTATAATCTGAGGAATAATTTCTATATGCCAGTGATAGTCTCTTATATTTGCCGGAAAGTGAAATGGAGTGGTATGGATAACATATTTATATGGTGGATCATCAAGAAGTATCTGCAATCTTTTCATGGTTTCTTTCAATATACTTGCTAAGGGAGATGTTTCCTCATCCTGAATGCTTCCAAAATCACCACAATGAACCTTGGGGATGATACATATCTCATAAGGAAATCTGGATGCATATGGGGTAAAGGAAAGAAAAAGATCGTTTTCAGCAACTATTCTTAACTGGCTTCTTTTTTCTTCCCGGATAATATCACAGAACAGGCATCTTTCTTTATATTTATAAAATTCAAGACATCCTTTCAGCTCCTCCTTAACCCTTTTTGGGATGATTGGTGTGGCAATTAATTGAGAATGTGGATGATCAAGGCTTGCACCAGCTATACTGCCATGATTCTTAAAGACCAGGACATACTTGAACCGTTTATCTAATTTGAGATCAACAATCCTATCCCGATATGCACGGAGTATTTTTTCTACATGGGATTCGTCCAGATCAGCAATACTGTTTTTGTGAGATGGTGAATCGATTATTACCTCATGTGCGCCAATACCCTGCATTTGATCATAGATACCTATCCCCTGTCTTTCCAATTCCCCTTCTATTCGCAGGGCAGGAAACTTGTTGGCTGTAACTCGTACTGACCAGCCCGGTGAATTGCTTGCAGTTCCCGGCTCTCTGAAGGCTAAAATCTCTTGTGGTGTTTTGCTTTCATTCCCTTCACAAAAGGGACAACTATCTACATGAGATTTTTTTTCTTCTTCTACTGTCTTTTCCAGAAACAACCTCTTTTTGCCTTGAGGATTAATAATCACCCATCGCTTGACAACAGGATCCTTTCGTAGCTCTCCCATAATTTTTGCTCCTTGAAATAGAATATGATTCACTTCATCGTTCAGGTGATGAATTGACTCCCTCAGTCATTTTTTTTGCCTTCTTTTCGGCAAGGCGTGTAGATTCCTTTGGCATTTCTTATTTCTTTGTCAGATGGTAACTATTCAGCCTCATCCATTTTTAACACAGAGTTCACTGAGAAAACAGAGTTACACAGAGTTTAATCTCTATTTGTCTTTCTTGTATTATAATCACTCTCTGTGTAACTCATATTTCTCTGTGAACTCTGTGTTAAATAATTATATTAAAAACATCGGCTGAATAGTTACATCAGATGTAACTATTCAGGCATAAGGCAGGGACAAGCCCTGCAGCTACAATTCTTCGTATTGACTTGTAGCTGCAACCCTTGTGGTTGCCTCTTGTTTTTGGAAACCTGATTTATTAGAGTATACCTGTAACTTGATGTTCAAGTTTTTTTTAACCTGTGCAGAAATCAGACACCCACTCTCTGTCATTTCGACCCTCAGGGAGAAATCTATCTTTTGTCTTCACACCATAACTTTTATTATCTTCACTCAGTTTGAGATCTCTCGTCGAGTACTCCTCGAGATGACAAGATCGAGGACTCCTCGAGATTGTGTCGAGAAAAAACTTGAACATAGAGTATTATTATACTCCCCTTCAATCATAACAGATCACTTTCCTCTAAAAATCTCATTGATTCCTGAACAAACTCCTTGATTGATTTTCTCTTATCAACAAATATATGCCTCTCGGGGTTATCAAAAGGATGGCAGTGATATTTACCACCTTCAGAGTCATATCCATATAATCTTCTCTTTTGAAAGACAAGGGTAAGATTAAATTTATTTTTTTCAATATTTCCATATATTTGAATAAAAATCTCATTGTCTATTAATAACCTCAGACTAATGATATTCTCAGTCCTATCTATTTCTACAAGGTGCAGATTATATTTGCCTGTAATATCCTTTGCCTCTTCAATGATTCTATCAATTTTCACCCGAGAACTCCTTCAGTTTCTTTTCAACTGTTCTTATTCCATCAATTGCAAGCTCCCATTCCTGAGCATCAGATTCGACTTCAAAGGTATAGCCCTGTTTCTCTACGATATTTTCCTTCTCGAATCTCTCAAACTCCATATCATATTTCTTGTTATAGAAATTATCCGTCATTCTGTAACGAGTAAGTCTTCTTATATAATCTCTATAAAAGATATTTTTAAGTGTATCCTCAGTCATTTCATCTATCTGTCTCTTAAGAACTGCCTGCATAGTTCATCCCTCCTCCTGTTTTTGCCTCAAATAATCAATTAATTAGTTATCCCTATAATGCGACCTGTACAATTAGAAACAAAGAATATGCTCGTATAATGGGTCAGTGATTAGTAGTAAGATGTGTATAGTCTGCTATCCTCTTTCCCTTACCAATAACTTGACTCATTACCCCTGTTCCTACAACAGAAACAAACATTCTGACCCCTGAATCCTGACTACCTGAACTATTGCAACATTTGTTCATTTGCCTCTATAGTTTTAATAAATTCTTCAAATGTTATATCACAAGAAGGAATATGGGTTTGCGGATCTTCAAAAGGATGAATATGCCAGCCTATTGGCAAGGCATCATCTATTCCGTAAATTCTTTTTTTACTTTTAATTAAAGCAAAAGAGGTTTTTTGATTGTCAGCGTTATAAAAAATATCTATAAAAGCATTCTTCATAAGATACACCCTGATTTTTACAATAAGGTCATCTTCGATATCAGATTCATATGTAGTTACAATCTTGGAGTTATTACATGTAGCAATAATCTTTTTTAGAAATGAGGAAGCATCTATATGAACCATTTAGATAGCTCCTCAAGTTTATCCTTTCTCATTACCAATCCTTCCCATTCTAAAAAATCCTTTTCAATTTCATAAGAGGATTGATCTTTAATTTTACCCATATTCCATAATATCTTAAAATCAGCAAACTTCATCCCATATTTTTTTTGATAAATATTCAGGTTCTTTTTAATCTTCTCTAATCGATGAGATATACTATCTTTTAAGGTAATATTTAATGCTCGTTCGAATAATATCTCTCCAGTAAGATCAGTTAATACCTTCAAAGTAGACTTTGATACTCCAATAGCCATTTAGTTACCTCTTTTTTATTATTTACCTGTAACTATTCAGGTACCATGAGTCAGAATTCAGAATACAAGATGGAGACGGCGACTACAAGAAGGTAGCACCTGCCAGAGGTGCTACCCCTTGTTCCTGCCTTAACTATTCTTATGCCTGATTTGATAGTAATGAGTCAGTTACCGACAAATAAAAGATTACGATCACCAATTCCAATTGATAGCTGAGTAATTGCATCATAATATCCTCTTCAAATGCAAGTTTTCACAAAACAACCTATTCGATTTGCTGACTCTTGAGATTTCCTGGCTTCCTCTTGTGTATAATAAGTAGGCCAATGAACAGGATAGCGTGTATCGATATAAAAATCAGTCAGGAAATCACATTCTTCCTTGAATTCCGAAAATGAATCATCATGTTCCTGACAAATTCTAAGTAACTCGGATAATTCATGTATTTTCTTAAAAGGAAGTTCATGAGCCACAATATAAGCCTTAAGATACTTTTCAACTGATTGCTGAAAAGTGAAAGCATATTTGTGCATAAAAGGTGTTACCTTCATCATCTAAATTTCTTAAGGCGAACCCAAAATCTTCATCTGCTTTATTCAGCCATTCCTGAATAAGTGTATTATCTACCATAAAGCACAACCCCTTCTTTTAAGATAGTTTTTAGGAATGGGTCTCCAAGTTTCACTCTTGTATCAAACTCTTCGGGCTGGTAAATCAAAAAATCAACAGCAATCTCTTTCTTAATCAATTTTCTAAGTTCTCTCGCTCTTTCACGCCCCAAATATGGTGTTTCCTTCTTAATAATCAAGAGATCTAAATCGCTGTCCTGACTAAAATCTCCCATCGCAGCACTCCCAAAAAGGATTATCCGTTCCGGCTTATATTTATCTATAATCTGATTCTTAATATTTTCAATCTGTTTCTTTAGTAGCTCCTTTTTATCCATCATTGCTTTACCTCTTTCCATTTCTCTCTCTTATGGCTTTTGAGGTTAGTCAAGCCTCGACAGACTGTTACAGAATAGATGTAAAGTGTCATTCTAAGCGAATGTGGAAAATCTCAACTCGTTGTTTTTTCAAAAGGTTAAGATTTCTCCGATTCCCTCGATCGGAATCGTCTCACAATGTTTGAGCTTCAATGGAATCTATGCCGTATTCTTTCTTGTTGCTTTCGTTTTTATTGGGATCGAATTCAAATTCCATGGTTACATTATACCTAATTTAGTATGCAATGTCAACCGGAAAATATTTCGACCTGTGCAATTAAGATTTATCCGCAGATTACGCAGATTTCACAGATTACAGATGAAATGGGGAAGAAAAATCTGAAAAGCATTGTAGCCGGTAGGGGCAGGCCCCCGTGCCTGCCCTCTGTCTCGCATAGTTGTTGAATTTGTTTACAATTTCTTTAATCTGCGAAATCTGCGGATATACTCTCTGTTTCTAATTGCACAGGTCGAAATATTTCAACCTGTGCAATTATAAATTAAACAGCCGGTTTTAACTCCAACTTGTCTCTCTGTCCATGAACTACTTCTGCTCCTTAAATGTATTAAACTCTTTATCTACCTCTTTATCAAGTTCCTGATGGGCATTCTTGGCTTGAAACTGCTGCCACAATGCTGCATCATTTTTACAACTTGACTCGATACCATCCTTCACCGCTTGCTTAATAAGGCTTGTATCCACTATCATTAAAATGTAAATATCCCCACTTGGAGATACCCACATATCTTTTTGTCTTGAACCGTTTAATACCTCAGCGGCAATCTGTTTTGAAACCTGACTTGAAACCTTATCCACGGCTTGAGCATTTCCTACCCCTGTAACCTGACTAAAGTTCTTTACCATATTTGATACCTTAACACTCATTATTCTGACAAGCTCATCCCTGCCATTAGATAAAGCCTCTGTTCTGGCAAACTGCATTCCAGCTGGTCCTGCCTTGGCTATACCTACAGCTGCAAGTCCTTTTTCCACTGAAGGATTCAAAACCCACCCAGGGGCATTGGCAAACTCTTTTGCCATACCTTGCTCCTGAACCTTGGTTTCTTTAATCTCCTTTTTTGTAGCACCACAACCAATAATCATCATTGGCGATATGGCCAAAATCCCTATCATCAAAATTGCCTTTTTCATTGTCATAGTCTCCTTTTGTTAAATTTTAGCACAGGTTAAAACTGTTCGATGTAAAGAACATAGAGAACAACCTCATCCTAACCCCCTTCAACGGGAGAATTACATCCACACAAGCCACAATACCATAGGCAAACAATATTGTCCGTCACCTCCTTAAAAAACCAGAAACTATTACATCTGTGTCCGCTACAACCATTATCGAAGACATCTGTTATGTCTCCTATCCTCACAATATTGATGAATTCTTTTAACAATATCACCTCTCAATCACCACCCAAACATATAAATCACCTGTTTCCGGTTGTATCCATTCATCCTTTACCACAGCATTTTTTATAAGTTGTTGTGTTTCCTGTCTTGATAATGAGCTGAATTTGGAATAATAATCCTGATTAATCATGGTCTTTTCTGTTTGCAACTCTGTATTAACCATCACCTCAATCTGTTTGGCAATCTCTGCCTGAGCGATGATAATAGCCAATCTTTTCTGAGCCGCATAACCTCTGACAGGGGTACTACCTTTGCAAGAGGTGCTACCACCCTTTTCCTGTTTTTTGGCTATACCCACGGCACCTAACACCACACCATAATTTGATTGATAAACCCAGATAGGGTAATTGTCTTTTGTAGGGGCAAGGCATGTCTTGTCCCTACTTTCTTTCTCTGCCACTTGTTGTTGAACAAGTCTATCTTCCTTGACCATGGTTTTATCTGTCGCACAAGAAACCAGTAACCATGGGATAAAAATTGCCAACCACATTTTTTTCATTATCTTTCTCCTTAAAAATGTAATAATTTATTTGCAATTTGCAACAGTAGCCATAACTTCATTTTCTTCGGCACCACGCAATAACATTTGAAGTTTGGCATAGCTTGAAAATAATATTGGTTTTCCCATCTATACTCAATAGGCTCACAAACTATGATTCTGCGGGACAACCAATGTCGCCAAACTGTCTGTCATCTCGACGGGCAGACACATAGGTCTGCCCCTACCCCCTTGCCCCGGTTTGTCATCTCGACCGAAAGGTTTGTCATCTCGACCGAAGGGTTTGTCATCTCGACCGAAGGGAGAGATCTCAGTTAGTGCTGTACTCGAGACATGAGATTTCTCCCTTTGGTCGAAATGACAGAGAGGAGTCGAAATGACAGCGAGCCGTCAAAATGACAGCAAGGAGTCAAAATAACAGCGAAGGGTTGCCATTCTCAACCAAAAGGTTGTCATCTCGACGGGCAGACACATAGGTCTGCCCCTACCCCCTTGCCCCGGTTTGTCATCTCGACCGAAGGGTTTGCCATCTCGACCGCAGGGAGAGATCTCCACTCATTACTCCTCATCCCCAATCCCTCCATTTATACTCAAGCAAGCTCACAAGCTATGATTCTGCGAGACAACCAATGTCGCCCATATGCGTAGGGGCAGGTTCCAAACCTGCCCCTGATTTAACAGATCATAAAATCACAAGTTATAACCCTATTGAGTATACATACCCCCTTGCCTTCACAAACCAATTTTTAACAAGTTCAACTTTGCGGTAATAATTAAATTGTTAAATAGATGAATAGTTAAAAAGCCCGAACAGCACGCACACC
>JBDRAP010000266.1:0-3259 GCA_043823615.1 bacterium | reverse complement strand
TATAAAAGTGATTATTCTATTCTCAGTAGCGATTCAATCGAGCTGTCATTTCGACCGAAGGGAGAAATCTCATTCGCTCGGCAAGAGGATAATTCGAGATAGAGATTTCTCACATTAGTTCGAAATGACAGAGCATTTGTCAACTTAATTAATGAATTGCATATATACGCATTTGTGCCTTGTAGTTGCGACCTGCCAGAGAGGGTAGCACCTCTGGCAGGTGCTACCCTCTTGTGGTCGCCGTTTCCACTGCTGGATTCTGACTCCTGATTGCTGCTATACCACAAATTCTTGCTTGACATATCTATTAACATTAAGTATAATATTCACATGGAGGTGAGGACAATGTTTAAGGGTGTTATTGTTGCATTGGTTACACCATTTAAGGATGGAATAATAGATGAGGAAAAGTTACGAGAGCTGGTTGAATTTCATATGGAAAGAGGAACAGATGCCCTTGTCCCTTGTGGAACAACGGGTGAATCTGCTACCCTTTCTCATGAAGAGCATCGCCGGGTAATAAAGATTGTAGTTGAAGCAGTAAATAAAAGAGTTCCTATTCTTGCCGGAGCAGGTTCTAACTGTACAGCAGAGTCCATATCCCTGGTTCAATATGCTAATGAAATAGGGGCAGATGGGGTGTTGTGTGTTACACCATATTATAATAAACCAACACAGGAAGGGCTGTATTACCATTACAAGGCAATTGCTGAGGTAGGGTTCCCTGTTGTTCTCTATAATGTTCCAGGACGCACTGGGGTAAATATGCTGCCGGAAACTGTGGCCAGATTAGCCCATGATTTCAAAAATATTGTTGGAATTAAGGAGGCAACCGGTAACCTGAATCAGATAAGCCATGTAATTGCCCTGTGTGAGGATAGAATAACACTTGTATCAGGGGATGATTCGACGGTATTGCCAACACTATCTGTTGGGGGTAAAGGGGTTATCTCTGTAGCAGCTAATATTGTGCCTCAGGATATGAAAAAAATGATAGGTGCCTTTAATCAAGGAGACATGGAAGAGGCAAAACGCCTCCACTATAAACTCTTTCCCCTTTGTGAGGCAATGTTTATCGAAACAAACCCTGTGCCGGTAAAACAAGCTCTGGCTTTTATGGGGATAATCTCACCTGAGGTTAGACTTCCTCTTGTCCAAGTAAAAGAGGCAAACAAGGAAAAACTAAGGGCTGTGCTTGTCGAATATGGATTGATTGAAAGATAAGATGGTTGTACCTATTCAGGCGGCATAAAACATGATTAAGGCAGGGACAAGCCCTGCAGCTACAGTTATTTGTAGAGACTTGTAGCTACGACCTGCCAGAGGTGCTCCCTCCTTGTGGTCGCCTTTTGCATATGTCAAGGATGCTATTACTTGCCTTGCTTTAACTATTCTTATGTCTGAATAGTTACAGATGGTTTTGCAAAAGGAATTCTAATGTTTGAACAAACCTTCAAAAATATTGACGATATCTTACACAAGGATGCCGGATGCAGCAGTGAGCTGGATTATGTGGAGCAGACCTCATGGATTCTTTTTTTGAAATATCTGGATGACCTTGAAAAGGACAAAAAAACAATAGCAATGCTGGCTGGAAAAATCTACGCAGGCATTATCAGCCCAGAGTATAATTGGGAGGTTTGGGCTGTCCCCAAAGATAAGGACAGCAGGCTTGACCACCACAAGGCTCTCACTGGCGATGACTTAAAAGAGTTTGTTGACCACAGGCTGTTTCCCTACCTGAAAAAGTTTAAGACCAATGCTGAGAATGCAAATACCATCGAATATAAGATTGGTGAGATATTTAATGAGCTTAAAAACAAGATTCAGAGTGGCTATAATCTTCGCGAGGTTATCAATTTAATAGACGAGCTTCGTTTCCGCTCCCATGCCGAGAAGCACGAGATGTCTCATCTGTATGAGGACAAGATCAAGAACATGGGCAATGCAGGCAGAAACGGCGGCGAATATTACACACCCAGACCGCTTATCAAAACCATCGTGAAAGTCGTTGCACCCGAAATCAAAAACAAAATATATGACGGTGCAGTAGGTTCGGCAGGATTCTTATGCGAAGCCTTTGAATACCTCAAGACCAGTAAAAGCCTGACCACCAAAGACTTAGAAACTCTCCAGAAGGAAACTTTCTATGGAAAAGAGAAGAAATCGCTTGCTTATATCATTGGCACGATGAATATGATTTTTCATGGCATAGAAGCTCCCAATATTGTGCATACCAACACACTGGCTGAAAACCTCGCTGATATTCAGGAAAAAGACCGCTACGACATCATCCTTGCTAATCCGCCTTTTGGTGGCAAAGAACGAGCCGAGGTACAGCAGAATTTCCCCATTAGAACCGGTGAGACCGCATTTTTATTTCTCCAGCATTTTATTAAGATCCTGAAGGCTGGCGGCAAGGCGGGTGTAGTTATCAAAAACACCTTTTTGTCTAATACCGACAACGCTTCAATCAGTTTACGCAAGTTGCTTCTGGAAAGCTGTAATCTGCATACAGTGCTTGATCTGCCCGGAGGCACTTTCACTGGTGCAGGCGTTAAAACTATAGTGTTATTTTTTGAAAAAGGTATGCCCACTCGTAAGGTTTGGTTTTATCAACTCAATCTTGACCGTAACCTTGGCAAGACTAACCCACTCAATGAAAACGATCTGGCTGATTTTGTAAAACTTCAAAAGACCGAAGCTGATTCAGAGAACTCCTGGACTGTAAATGTAGCTGATGTGGATAGAAACACTTTCGATCTCTCGGTTAAGAATCCACATAAAAAGGATGAAACAACACTGCGTGAGCCGGGAAAAATTCTGGATGAGATGAAGTTGCTGGATGAAGAAGCAGCGATAATTATTAGAAAAATCAGGGAGATATTATGAAAAATACATTAGCTGTCTTTGAAAATTTCAAAATCCGCAAGATTTATGATGAAAAATCTGAAACATGGTTTTTTTCGGTGGTGGATATTATACAAGCGTTAATACAACAGCCAGATTATCAGGCGGCAAGGAATTATTGGAAGGTATTGAAAAATAGGTTAAACAAGGAAGGAAGTGAGTCGGTTACAAAATGTAACCGACTGAAGATGCAGTCCGCTGATGGTAAGTTTTACTTGACTGATGCTGCCAATCCGGAAACGCTTTTGCGTCTTATCCAGTCTGTGCCAAGCCCCAAGGCAGAGCCAATCAAGCTCTGGCTGGCAAAGGTTGGTTATGAACGGATGCAGGATATGGCAGACCCGGCACG
>JBDRAP010000265.1:0-2238 GCA_043823615.1 bacterium | reverse complement strand
CATTCATCCTTGTCCTTAAAGGATTTCGCAGCATTACCCCTATCTTAATCTCTTTTGTACCCGGAAGTATCTCTTTTGGCTTCAACAAAAGACCAAGGTCAATAGATGCCCCTCTGGTCGTATTACTATTACTCTTCTCTGCTTTTAAGAGTTTGAGATTTGCTCCAACGAGGAGTCCAAAGGGCATACCCTCAAAGCCGCCATTCATCTTCTTTCCCCAGCCAATGCCAATAGTGGTTTCATCTATTCCTTTTTTTCTAAGAATATTATCCTTAATCTCTACAACATCCCTTGCAGACCAAACAATCCCCATGTTCCTCCACCAAGAGATGTTGCTGGTTGAGCCAAGCTAAAGAAATTAACACCTCCCTTGTTGTACCGACGGCCATACAGGAAAATCGTTTCTACGCTCTTTAGCTCATCCAGTCCGGCAGGATTCCAATAAACAGTAGAAGCATCGTCACCAATCCCGACAAATGCCCCACCCATACCTGTTTGTCTGGCACCAATCTCAGTATCAATGAAATTTGCTGCAGAAATAGAAGGAAGCAACACAAATAATATCCCAAGAAGACATCCCTTTCTTATCTTCATATTCATAATAACCCCCTTATAACTCAAGGTAAAATCTTAAAAATAAGTATATCATAATTGTCCCTTGCTTGCAAGTATTTTTTTAATGCTCAATATAATGGGTCAGTTACCGGGGAGAATTATTTAACAAAAGGTATCTTCTGTTTTTAGTGGAGAATGTTACACACCCCTAACCCCTCTTATTAGAGGGGAATGCAGAAAATCCCCTCTTGAGAGGGGGGAGGGGGTGTGTAATCCTCTTGAGAGGGGTAGGGGGTGTGTCCAATTTCCCCCATTTCACTGATCCATCAAGGCAATCCTCATCAATACCTGCTTTATCAAAGCCATTCCCTTTTCTTCATCCTCCCATTTAATGATAAGTCGATTGGGATTGGATGGATTGAGCCGTACCCTGCCCGGAAAAAGACTGATTACATCCACAACCCTTAAGGCAAGCTCTGGCAAGGCAGGCAGGTCAAGACATACATTTCCATTGCTATGAGAAACACCTGAAACCTTACGAAACGCAGGTGTTTCTGTATTCTTCATCATACATTCTGCATTCTGTTGTTGTGTCTTTATATCCTCAAAGGAAATTGATAAAACCTGAGCACGGGAAGCCAGCATACGGATGTTCATCAGGTTCAACAGCCTTTTAACTGCTTGAGGATACTTGCCAAACCTGTCAAGGATTTCTTCCTCAACATCATGAATCTTCTCCTCTGTATTTGATGAGGCGAGTTTTCTATATATGCTAAATCTTTCTTGTGAAGACTGAATATAATCCTCCGGGATATAGGATTCATAGGGAAGGGTTATCTTTGTATGCACCTCTTTTTTTATTCTGGTTCCCTTTAATCTGCTCACAGCCTCTTCTAATAGATGGCAATACATCTCAAATCCTATGGCAACCACATTCCCATGTTGTTGTGGACCAAGGAGATTGCCTGCCCCACGATTTTCCATGTCACGCATAGCAAGATTAAACCCGCTGCCGAGCGTAGAAAATTCCATTATAGCCCTCAATCGATCGTAGGCATCTGAAGAGGGTTGTATCCCCGGTTGATGAAGGAGATAGGCATATGCCCGATGTTGTGCCCTGCCAATTCTGCCGCGAAGCTGATAGAGTTGTGCCAGCCCAAATCGATTGGCATTATTGATAATAATGGTATTTACATTGGGCATATCCAGCCCGGATTCAATAATAGCTGAGGCAAGCAGAATATCAAACCTTTTTTCCATAAAATCAATGATAACCCTTTCAAGCTCATGCTCATCCATTTGTCCATGACCAACAATAACCCGTGCTTCAGGTACAATCTTATTTAATTGTTCAAGTATCCATGGAATGCTTTTGACCTGATTATGCACAAAAAATACCTGCCCACCCCTGTCCATTTCCCTCAAAACAGCTTTCCTGATTGTCTCCGGGCTAAATGGGACAACAACCGTCTTGATTGGCAGTCTGCCAGGGGGTGGTGTATGGATAATGCTCATATCCCTGATACCGCATAATGAGAAATGCAGTGTTCGTGGGATAGGGGTTGCGGTCAGGGTAAGGACATCGACCAATTCCCGATATGACTTCATCCTTTCCTTGTGTTTTACCCCCAAATTTGTGTTCTTCATCAATAATCACCAGCCCTAAGTTTGCAAAGGAAACAT
>JBDRAP010000264.1:0-8572 GCA_043823615.1 bacterium | reverse complement strand
GAATATCAAAGGGAATATCTGAGATATAAAGGGCAGAAGAGGCCCCAACTATACCCATGATATCAGGAAGATTTTCATTATCAGCAGAAAGAACTGTAGCAATAACCTGGACATCATTTCGACAACCCTTAGGGAACAATGGTCTTATCGGTCTGTCAATCAAACGGCCGGAGAGGATCTCCTTGCTGGATGGTCTTCCTTCCCGCTTAAAAAAACCACCAGGGATCTTACCTGTAGAATACATTCTTTCCTGAAATTCTACTGATAAAGGAAAAAAATCAATGCTTTCACGGGGCGTTGCCGAAAGCACAGCTGTAACCAATACAACGGCATCCCCATATCTAACCCATACAGCACCATTTGCCTGTTTTGCCACTCTGCCTGTTTCCAGTGAAAGCAGCCTGCCTCCTATTTCTGTCTCTACACGAATCACTCTTTTGCCTCCTTAAAATAAGGTCCACGGTTTTTATTTAATACTACACGATTCATAGAAGTGTAATGCCTCGGCTATCAATTTCCACCAATAACTGAGGGATTATGTAGTGGTCGGGGAATTAGTTGTCAGCCCCTGTAAATATAGACAAACCCTGTCCATACCGCCGTTCCTATGAATCCTGTAGTATTACCGTGAACCATTAAAATCACAAATACACCTATTGTTCATGATATGTCAGATAGACTACTACCGGGGGATGACATTTGATTTTGTGGATGAAAACAGAGGGCAGGCACGGGGGCCTGCCCCTACGAATGTCATTAACCACCAGTGGTAGGATGCGATAATCATCCCAATCCCCAGCAGAATATATTTATCAACACCACAATAAAGGGTTATTTCCTTAAGCCCAATCTCTTGATAAGGTTCTTATATCTTTCCATATCTGTTTTCATTAGGTAACCCAACAAGCTTCGTCTGGTACCAACGAGCTTCAATAATCCTCTTCTTGAGTGATGGTCCTTTTTATGGGTTTTGAAATGCTCTGTCAGATAATTGATCCTGGCAGTCAAAAGGGCAATTTGGACCTCAGGGGACCCGGTATCCTTTTCGTGAAGCATGTACTCTTTAATCAGTGATTGTTTGTCTGCAGTAACTAAAGCCATCTTATTCACCTCCTTTTCATTTTGTATTTGCAGTATGTCAGGGGTGCTGCCCCCTGGTCTCTGTCATTTATTAAAACGCATAACCAGTGTATTGTTAAAGGTTATGCTGTTGTTTTTTTGTGCTTACTATCTCACATCAACATCCTGCGACTATTTTTTTCATCCTCTTTCAGTTGTCGAAGCAACTCTTCCGTACTATCGAACACCCTCTCATCCCTGATTCTATCAATAAAGGTTACTGCAAGTTCTTTTTCATACAAATCACCTTGAAAATCAAGCAGGTGCACCTCAATTCTTAATTCTTCCCCTCTGAATGTTGGGCAATACCCTATATTTGCCATACCATTATACCGGATATTATCTGCCTGCACCCAAACAGCATAAACCCCAACACAAGGCAAAAGGATGTCATCCTTACACAAACAATTTGCTGTGGGATAACCCAAAATCCTGCCCCTTTTATCCCCATGGACAACGACCACCTTGATCGTATGTTTGCGTCCAAGCATATCATTTGCCTGAGCTATCTTGCCCTGATCAATGCAGCAGCGGATCTTTGTACTGCTTACTATCTCATTATCTATCCTGACCGGCGGAATAACATCTGCTTCAAAACCGTACACCTGTCCCAATTCTCTCAGGAGATCAATCCCGCCTGCCCTATCCTTGCCAAAGCTATAATCATAACCCACACATATCTTCTTGATTCGCAACCTATCAACCAATATATTCCGGACAAACTCCTCTGCACTAATATCAGCTATCTGCCGAGTAAAGTCACTGATTATCATCAAGGAAACACCCATAGATTCAATCAATCTAATCCGCTCGCTTAATGGCAACAAAAATGGTGGTGATTTGCTCAAAATCACCTCTTCCGGGTGAGGATCAAAGGTCATGACCACACTTTCAGATCCATATCTCAATGCACTCTCAATAACCTCATTAATAATCCTCTGATGCCCAAGATGCACCCCATCAAAAATGCCAATAGTTACCACATTAGATTGGCATTTTAATGCCTTTGAAGGGAGTTCACACATCACATCCATATCAAGCCTTCCTGATTAGTAATCGTATTCAGCTGTCAACTTTTCAAGCAGACAACTTCCCACTGATAACTGAGGGATTACTTATCAAACTATCAGCCACATTCATCCCTTTCCCCAATTCATCCAACGATACAGCCTTATCTATTGAAAACTCTCCCACTCTCATCCTTCGAAGTGAGCACATATGAGCACCAACCCCAAGCACATCCCCAATATCAGCACACAATGTCCGTATATAGGTACCTGATGAACAAACTACTTTAAGTATTGCCTCCTGCCTTTCCGGATCAAAAGAAAGCAGGCTTAATTCAAATATATTCACCTCTCGCGGCTGCCGTTCTACAGACTGTCCGCGTCTGGCTATTTTATATAATGGCTGACCTTTATGCTTGATGGCTGAAAACATGGGGGGAATCTGGGTTATTCTGCCTCGAAATCTCGGAAGTGTTGCTATTACTGCTGCCTCTTCAATCTCAGTTGCTCTATTTTCCGTAAGCCTTTCTCCCCAGGCATCCTGCGTAGTAGTAGTAATACCCAGCTTCATCCCGGCGATATATTCCTTTTGTGTTTCTTTCATGTCCTCAAAGAGCTGTGTTGCCTTTCCAAGAAGTATAACTAATACCCCGGTTGCCTCTGGATCCAATGTCCCGGCATGTCCAACCCTGCGTTGTCCGGCAAGACGGCGAACACGACTTACCACATCGTGTGAAGTCATGCCTGCTGGTTTGTCAATAATCAATACTCCATCCATTGCTACAAGCCTTTAAGTTTTATAGGTCATACATAACCTATTCTTTTCCTTATTATATAAACCTGACTAAACTATGCCAATTACACTATATCATACCTTTATCCAAAATGCAATGTTTTTTTCACTTGAAAATGTAATCGGTCAGTCATTGGTAGGAAAAAGAGGATAGCAAACTATACAGATGTGTAAAAAAGGAGAAAAGGGGAAAGTGGAGAAGTTGGGAAAGATATGTTATTGCAATATTTTGGAAATTCTTCTCCAATTCTCCCCCTTCTCCCTTTCTCCTTCTCCTTACACATCTTCATACCAATCACTGACCCATTACCTCAAAAATTGCAAAGACACAAAAATAACAGAGACACAAAGACACAAGAATCAGCAAATTCTGTGTGACACAAAATTGCTGGAATACCACAACAAATCCCTTGACATCCCTGAAAAGATGATGTATACTGCAAAATGTGAAATGACAAAATGTGAAATGGAGACTGGAGACATGTGGATTATTCTTTCTGTAATAATCGATGCCTTGTTAGTTAATGTAGGGATAATCAGCTCCTTTTTGATCAGGTTTGGCGGTATCCTGCCACAATCAAACTTTGAAGCCTACCAGACCATGTGGATGGCAATCACAACAATTATGCTCCTTGCCCTTTACGGCAGCGGGGCATACCTCTGGAAAAAGGATGGGGAAGACATCCATGTGACCATACTCAAGGCAATTACAGCCGGTATACTTGTGGTTGTTGTCGTCACCTATGCTAATCGAACCATTGCCACAGCATTTCCTACCTCTGTCTTTGTCATTTCATGGTTTTTAAACATCTTTCTTTTGAGTGGATGGAGAATACTTATCAGAGAATTAACTATGCCTGTTAAACGAATTCTGATTGTTGGTGATGGGGACGAGGGCAAGGCTGTTGCCGAAGAGATACAAAAAACACCGAAATCAGGGTATGAATTGATTGGGTTTATTGGGGAAACACAGGATGAAAATATCTTAGGACAATATTCAGATTTACTTCAAATAATAAAGGAACACCAGATAGATGAGGTAATTATCACTATCCCTCCCATCTCCAATCAAAAATTGTGGGATATAGTGTTAACTTGCGAGGATGAACGAGTTCGATTTAAGACCGTGCCTGATATATATGAATCTGTTATTGGCAAATTAGAAACCATACAGATAGAGACTATCCCCTTGATTGATGTAAGCATCCAGCCCATTTCAGGATGGAACAGGAGTCTTAAACGAATTATTGACATAACAGCATCCATTTTTGTACTTTTCGTCCTCTTTCCATTTTTAGTGATTATCGCCATTCTGATTAAGATTGACTCAAAGGGACCAATTGTTTTCAGTCAGGAAAGGGTCGGCAAGAATGGACATCTATTCAAGATATATAAGTTTCGGACAATGAGAACAGATGCAGAAAAGAACACGGGTCCAGTACTTGCACAGAAAGATGATGAAAGGATTACCAAATTAGGCAAATTTTTGAGACATACTCGCATAGATGAGATACTTCAATGCGTCAATGTACTCCTGGGACAGATGAGTTTGGTGGGTCCAAGACCAGAAAGGCTGTTCTTTGTCGAACAGTTCAAGTCAGCAATCCCTGGATATGTCAAAAGGTTCAAGGTCAGGCCAGGTATTACCGGACTGGCACAGGTAAATGCCAGCTATGATATCTCCCCAAAAAGCAAGCTCAAGTATGATCTTTTGTATATAAAAAATTATTCCCTTGTCCTTGATTTTAAGCTAATGCTGAAAACCTTGTTGGTTGTCTTCAGTCGAAAGGGGGCACAGTGAAATGGGTCAAGTCAAGAATATAAACCACAGAGACACAGAGTTCACAGAGAAGATGGATGACAGCATAATCTGATCTTCTGTAAATTCTCTATGTCTCTGTGGTTAGTCTTTGCTTCAAAGGAGACACATTGAATAACATAGATATTTTGGAACAATTTATATCTACCCGTGGCTGGGCAATGATTCGAAGTGTTTTATTAGAAAGAATAGACATAACCTCTTGTTGGATTGCTGCCCCGGATGGACAATTAGTCTTTAATGAGGAGCAGGATCACCTTTATTGCCGGGTAATTAAAGCTACCCCTAAGGGAGCAATAGAATGCGGGCAGGTATTCAAGGACTGTCTCAATCAGGCAATAGAACAAAAAACACCAACGGTATTTTCCTGTCCAGCTGGATTTCTCGGATTTTATTGCCCTATTCTTGTAGATAATACTGTCGTTGGCATACTTGGCGGCTGTGAGATGATTGACCCAAGGGTTGAACCTGCTCACTATGTGTCGCTTATTGAAAGATTTGGTGTATCAGACAAAAACACCTTTCTTACCTCACTCGGAAGGGGGCACAAGATGTCTGTAGCCATGCTGGAGCAGGATATAGAGCTTATATCCCTTATCTGTCAGCTTGCACTGGAGACAAAAACAAGGCATCAGGAGCTTACAGAAAAAAGCGAAGAGATTCATACGCTGGCTGAATTTTACAAGTTGTTTGAGGAATCCAGGATGCTTATCCTGACCTTAGAGCCTGAAAAGCTTTACAGCCTTATCGTTAATCTCACGGCTAAAGCCATGAAGGCTGAGCTTGTATCACTTATGCTTATTGACCCACTTACTCAGGAGATGAGCATTAAAGCAGCCATAGGCATGGATGATGCGATTATAAAAAAAACAAGACTGCCTGTTGGCCGTGGCGTTGTTGGTTTCGTGGCAAAGACAGGCGAGCCGCTTTTAGTCAAGGATGTGACTAATGATTCCAGGTTTACCATTCAACAGAATTCACCAAGATATTATACCAAATCTTTAATCTCTGCCCCACTAAAGATAGGTAATGAAATATTAGGGGTTATTAATGTTAATAATAAGGCAACCCGTCAACCCTTTAATGAAAGTGATATCAAGCTCCTTTCTATTATCTGTGGTCATGCTGCCATTGCTGTTAAAAATTCGAAAGCCATGTTCTCAGAGGAAAAGGAAAAGGTATCAGCCGAGATAAACCAGTATACGGTTCAGCTGGTAGAAGCAGAGGATGAAAAAAAGGAATTACTGGAAGAAAGAGAAAATATAGGGATTAAACTTAGGGAAACAGAGGAGATGATTCGGATCAAGGAAGAGTTGATCCAGAGCAAAGAGGCACTGTTAAGAGAGAAAGAGGCAACCGCAACCAGCATGGCTGAAAAAGAAAAATTGCAAAGAGAGTTGGATGAGCTTGAACATGAAAAAGAGGCTTTAGAAAAGGAAAAGGAAGATTTATTAGAAGAGGTAAAGGGGAAAGAGGTTTTGATCCATGAAAAAGAGGTGTTGGAAAAAAAGACTGAGGAATTGATAAAAGAAAAAGAGGAATTAGAGGCTCAAACCGAGGAATTGGGAATTTTGTACAGCATCTCCCGGGAAATACCATTGATGTCCCTTCCTCAGGAGATATTGTTCTGGGTATTGGAACGCATTCAGCAATTCTTTAATTATCACGCCGGCAGCTACCTCTATTTTGATAATGACCGACTTGTCAGTCAGATAAAACAGTCTTGTTTTGTCAATGATAACTGTCTTAACCACATAAAAAGACAATTAGAGGCTGAATGGACAAAGACAAATCCTGATAAGATTAAAAAGGTTGCCTATTCAACCGAAGATGGAGAGGCAGGTAATCTGTATTGGATTGGGGTAGAAAAATTCCAGAGTTTCCTGATTGCCCCATTGAATTACAGGGGTGAAATAATTGGCTTCTTAAACATCAACAGCTTTAATGAAAATGCCTTTACCCCATTACAAAGAAGGCTTTTGACTATTGTTGCCAATCAGGTCTCAGTTACATTAGAAAAGGTTCGTCTCTTTGCCAAGGTTAAGGAGATGGCTGAAAGGGATGAGTTGACCAAAATGTATAACTATCGGTATCTTGAGGATGTTATGGTCAAGGAATTTAGCTTTGCGACTCAATACCAGAGTCCATTGACATTTCTTATGTTAGACTTCGACAGATTAAAATTTGTTAATGATACCTTTGGACATGCAGAGGGTAACAGGATGATAGTAACCATATCCGATATTATCAAGGAAACCGTTGGCAATAAGGGTACTGTGGCTCGGTTTGGCGGGGAGGAGTTTGCGGTGGTTTTACCAGAAACCGATCAAAACACAGGATTTAATCTGGCTGATAAGATACGAAGCAATATCTACGATGCCCCGTATCAGATTTCCGGAAAACCACATCAACTCTCAGCCAGTCTCGGTACAGCCACATATCCAAATCAAGGCATATCCACAGAAAAAGAACTGCTGGCAAAGGCAGATAAGGCACTCTACGATGCCAAACAGCAGGGGAGAAATAAGGTAGTGATGTATATGCCGTAGGGGGGACCATAGATAATTGGTCAATTATCGGTAGGAAAGCGGATAACCACAATGGATTGTCTTTATACAGTCGGACTGATCGGACAAGTCCGACTTGTCCGACAATGTGGAAAAATTTATCAATAACCGACACATTACGGATGTAGCTTTATACTATCTGACGACATACTCACCAGATACAGTACCGCCATCCTTACTGCAATTCCATTAGTCACCTGCTCTAATATAAGGGAATGCTGTCCATCTGCTACTGCCCCGGAGATTTCTACATCCCGATTGATTGGACCCGGATGCATAATAGAAACATCAGTTTTAGCTAATCTAAGATGGCTTTCCCTGAGCCCATAAAATTCTGCATATTCACGAACAGAGGGAAACATGCTGTTTTTTTGCCGCTCCAATTGGAGTCGTAAAAGCATAATGACATCTGCATCATTAACAGCTTCAGCCAAATCATGGGTTACTTCTACCCCCAACCTCTCAATTCCTATTGGCATCAATGTTGGCGGGCCGCACAAGATTACCTTCGCCCCCATCTTGATTAATCCCCAGATATTTGATCTTGCCACGCGGCTATGCAGAATATCACCAACAATAGCTACCTTTAGCCCCTCTATTCTGCCTTTTTTTTCCCTGATTGTAAACATATCCAGCAACCCTTGAGTCGGGTGTTCATGACTGCCATCACCAGCATTAATCACAGAGCATCTGGTCAACCTTGAAACCATCTGCGGCACACCAGCCTCAGCATGTCTGATAACAATAATGGACGGCTGCATAGCCGCTATTGTTTTAACAGTATCTTTCAGACTCTCGCCCTTGACCACGCTGCTGGTAGAAATGGCTATATTCAATACATCTGCGGATAATCTTTTGGCAGCAATCTCAAAGGATGTGCGAGTACGGGTACTTGGCTCATAGAAAAGATTAATCACAGTATGCCCCCGCAGGGTTGGAACCTTTTTTACCTCTCTGGCAGAAACCTCCTTAAAAGATGATGCTGTATCCAGAATAAGGCTTATATCCTCTGCACTTAAATCTTGTATGCCTAAAAGATGATGGTGAGAAAAATGCATCTTCACTCCTTCTCATAGATCAAGTATACTCGTCTGATAAATCATTCAATACATCATTAATAAGCAATTTGTTAGCCAGTAGCAAGTGCAACAGAAGGAGAAGGAACCACAAAGGGTGTAAACACTTAGGGAAAATAATTGCGAGTAGTAACCAAGGTAACTGCAAATGAGAAGAGTTTGACAAGGGGTTGTATCTTAAGGAGTTACAC
>JBDRAP010000263.1:0-3176 GCA_043823615.1 bacterium | reverse complement strand
TATCTCTACCTTGTTCATCAAAAGGGTGGAGGGGGAAGCCCTGAATCAGACATCATGCGTGATAAACCATTGCTATCAGCTATTCTGCTCTGGATAGTTGTGGTAATTGTGATTATCTATTTTTTGAGATAGGGAGAGCTGTTAAATGATTAAAAAAAGGATAGGTGTGATTGCTGGAGCAGGGGAGCTTCCAATCATAACTATTGAAGAGATAATGAAAAGTGGTAATGATCCGATAGTCATAAGTGTGGTGGAAAATCCCTTACTTCCTGAAGGAACAATAAGAGTTGGACTGGGTGATATGTCACGGATTATTGATACACTACATCAGCAACATGTAGAAGAAATAATATTTATTGGCAAGGTAGATAAAAGGCTGCTTTTTGGACTTAATCTTGATGAGCGGGCAAGGCATATGTTTTCAAGGTTAAGCACAATGGATGATGCTCACCTGATGCTGGCAATAGCACAAGAATTGGAACAAGAAGGGTTTAATATAGCAAAACAAACTGATTATCTTGGCAGGTTTATCCCATCACAAGGGGTGCTCAGTCAAAAAGAGCCAAGCAATAAGCAACAAGAGGATATTGATTATGGGTTCAATCTGGCTAAAAAGGTAGCTGACATGGGTATTGGTCAGACAATTGTGGTCAAAAACAAGATGATTATGGCAGTTGAAGCAATTGAAGGAACGGATGAGGCTATTCTTCGTGGTGGAAGGCTGGCAGTAAATGATGCAGTAGTCATAAAGGTAAGCAGCACGAATCATGACTTTAGATTTGATGTGCCAACCGTGGGCAAGGAAACAATATCTTCAATGATTAAGGCAGGGGCAGGGGTTCTGGCTGTTGAGGCAAAAAGGACATTTTTGGTCACTGGTTTAATTGAAGAGGCAGATAAGAATGGATTGGTGGTGGTGGCTGTATGAAGCATATCATGCTTATTGCTGGTGAGGCATCCTCAGACCTTCATGGGGCATGTATAGCAAGGGAATTGCTTGCCTCATCACCTGATATGCGAATTACCGGAATGGGTGGACAATTTATGACTGAGGCAGGTGTTGAGGTAGTCTTTGGATTCTCTGACCTTAGTGCCATAGGTATTGTCGAGGTTTTGGGAAAGATACCTCTGGGATTTAAGAGATTGGCAGAGATAGCTGAGTACCTCAAGGAGAATAAGCCTGATATTCTGGTCGTTATTGATTTCCCGGAGTTCAACATCCGATTGGGAAAGATTGCCTCTGACATGGGCATCCCGGCTGTCTATTATTTTCCCCCAACGGTCTGGGCATGGAGAAAAAAAAGGGCAAATACGATTGCCCGATACTTTAAGAAGGTTATCTGCGTTTTCCCGTTTGAGGCAGAGGTGTTCAGAAAGGCAGGTGCAGATGTTGCCTTTTTTGGTCATCCATTGCTGGATGTCGTTAAACCATCCAGCCTGACAGAAAATATTCACCATGATTTTAATCTTGATCCATCCCGTCGGATTTTGGGGATACTTCCCGGCAGCCGTAAGGGTGAAATAAAGAGACTTTTGCCAATAATGCTTAAGGCTGTAGACAGGCTTTTGAAGAAATTCCCGGATATTCAGCCGATTATATTGCTTGCCCCAACCATTGAGGATAAGGATGTGCTGCCATATCTGGAATCTGTTTCATTCAAGCCAACATTAGTCAGGGACAGCACTTATGATGTGCTAAGTATCTGCCGACTTGCTCTGATTTCATCAGGCACAGCTACCCTTGAGGCTGCGTGTCTGTGTGTGCCCATGGTTATTCTTTATAAACTAAATTGGCTTACCTACCTGCTTGGCAAGCTATTGATACGGATTCCATTCATTGGATTGCCAAATATTATTGCAGGTAAAGAGGTTGTGCCAGAGCTTGTTCAGACAGAGGCAAATGTCCAAAATGTGGCAAAAAGGGCAAGCCTGTTCATTGAGAATGATCATATCTGGACAAAGACAAGGGCTGATCTATCTGAGGTAAAAAAACAACTTGGGTGTTGTGGGGCAACAAAAAAGGCAGCAGAATTGATTTTGAAGATGCTGTAGGGGCAGTCCCCCCGTGCCTGCCCTCTGTTTTACCCCAAAATCAAATATCAATGAACCAGTAGAGACAATTAACAATCAAAGGAGGTAGCTACAAATGTTTATCCGATGGATTCTATCAGTATGGTTAATTGGATGTGCTACAGTTTCTATTGTTTCCGCAGAGGCAGACAAACCTGTGTACATCAAAGCAGAAAAGGAAATGCTGAGACAATCACCCGATGGTGGAAGGATAGGAGAGATACTTCAATCATCTAAAGTAAAACTCATGGAAGAGCAGGGTGACTGGGTTATGGTTGAGGTCAGTGGATGGGTAAAAAAATCATCCATTACCACAAACCCTGACGAGATAGTAAAGGCATCAAGAGAAACAAGGATACATGACAATGACTTTGCCTACAGGGATGTGGTCTTTGGCAAGTCACCCGGTGGGGTAAAGATAAGCGGTGAGCTGACAAATTATACAGACATTGATTATTCAGCAGCAATTTTTACCATTCGGGTATATTCATCCTCTGAAAATATGCTTAATACAGGGTGTATTATTGTTCAGGATTTTGCTGCCGGACAAACAAAGACATTCAGCACCTTCATTGAAGCTGAATTTGATAAATGCAATACATATAAGATTAGTTACGAAAAGGGGATACGAGAATTGTAGTGAAAGTCTCGCAGTCTGTCAGCAACAGACATCTTTTGGTTAGTCGACAGGCTGTTACAGAGTAATGGGTCAGTGATTAACAGGAAAATGTGTAAGGAGAAAGAGAAAGGGAGAAGGGGGAGAATTGGAGAAGAATTCTCAATGTATATTGTAATGACATATCGTTCCCCACTTCTCCACTTTCCCCTTTTCTCCTTTTTACACATCTGTATAATCTACTATCCTTTTTTCCCTACCAATATGAATTGAGATTCCTCACATTCATTCGGAATGACACTTTCATTCATTCCGTAACAGCCTGTCGAACAATCTGGACTATAAGACTGTTTGACTATTAGACTTTCTTCCCCATCAACACACCTTGAAGGTGCAGTTTATCTAATTTCTTCAGGGCTTCTAATACCAATTCCCTGTTTTGCGGCTGATTAGATTGAATCAAAGCTCGCTGCATCCTTATTTCCTTGAC